>NZ_JBHUCN010000013.1:0-208220 GCF_042677725.1 Rothia amarae | reverse complement strand
TCTGCCAATTGAGCTAGAGGCGCTTGCCTGTTGCCTTGCAACGAATAGATACTCTACACAGGTATTTTAGTCTTGGCAACTCAGGCTCATTCCATGTTGCCAAGACCACAGGTTCCTGGGTTTATTCATCGAAGCTGTTTGCCCGAGCCGCCGCTAGCATTTCTGGGGTAATCACATCAAGAACTGCAGTAATGGGACCATCCTTAGATTCCATCTGCACTTCAGATCCCTCAGAATCAAGACCGGTTGACTTTAAAGCAGTATTGCGCTCGTCTCGCAAAATGGCGTTCGCACCTTCCTGCCTCGACAGCTCGTGCACAATATTGAGCAACATCTCGCGAAACTTAGGGTCGGCAAGCCCTGCCGTCCCCGACAGCGTTGTATCGATATTCTCTGCTCGTTCCAAGACCTCCTTACCCTGGGGGGTAATCCCCAAGAGATAACTCCGTCGATCTACGGTATTGCGGGTTCGATAAATGTGACCGTGAGATTCCAACCGGGCAAGAGTTTTGCCCATTGTCTGTGCTTGAACGCCCACAATAGACGCCACATTCACCTGCGAAATGGTCCCTGCCTTGGAAATAACTCCCAAAGCGGTGACACCCGCATGTGTGAGACCGAGTTCTTTCAGCTGGTTATTCCAGCTATGCTCCAGCATTCGTGCTGCAGTAGATAACAAACGATTTATTGACCAATTACCAATATCAGGCATGGCAACATTATAAGGACACACAACTAAAAATAGTAAGCAAGCGGAGCTTTTTTATTCAAAATTTATGTTTTTCACGACAATCAGAGGGGCTCTGGAGAAAAAATATATGGGCGCGCGAGAAATCAATCGATAAAATAAGTCTCGATATGCAACCTGTTCTCGATGGAGAAATGTTAATGACGCACCTAACCTCAGGCACTCCCGCCCCCGATTTTTCCCTCTATGATGCCGAAAACAAACTTCATACCCTCAGTCAGTTCAAGGGACAGAAGGTAATTCTTTATTTTTACCCCAAAGCTTCCACTCCCGGCTGCACCACTCAAGCCTGTGATTTCCGAGATAATATTGCCTCGTTAGCATCCCACGGCTATCAAATTTTAGGCATATCACCAGATGCCCCCGCAGCCCTGGAAAAATTTCGAACAGAGAATGACCTCAATTTCCCGCTACTTTCCGATGAAGATCACAGCGTTGCCGAAGCATACGGCGCGTGGGGCGAGAAAAAGAACTACGGTAAGACTTATGTGGGGCTTATCCGATCCACATTCGTCATCGATGAAAACAGCGATATAGAACTAGCTCAGTACAATGTGCGCGCCAAAGGTCATGTATCTAAGCTGCGCAAAGATTTAGCAATTGATCCACGCTAGATTCAGTTCTTCGACCATGTGCAAACTATCTCATCTTCGGGTTTGAAGAGTCTCTAGCTATGCTGTAGTATCTCTTAGGTACTTCGGTTTCGCCCGAAGAAATGCGCGAGTGGTGAAATTGGCAGACACGCAGGATTTAGGTTCCTGTGCCTTACGGCGTGAGGGTTCAAGTCCCTCCTTGCGCACCAAGTTTTGAAGAGCCCATCCAGAGCGGATGGGCTCTTTTGCTTTATATACAATGAAGTATGCAGATTTTTCCGCTCTCATCATCGGTGGAACAGTGCACCAAGCCGATCATGCCTGAAAGGTGAAAAAGTTGGGTCAGCATTTTACGCGGCGTCGTATGTTGCAGCTAAGCGGTCTCCTCACCGCAGGAATCAGTTTGAGCGCCTGCTCCTCCGAAAATTCCTCCGCCGATAGCCCTACATCTGCCCATCCGGTAACCTTCCGTTTTGCTAATGCCGCAGAAACATCCAGTCTGGACGTCGGAACCTCGGGCACCTTAGAAACAGCGCGAATTTCCGCGCAAATTTTAGAACCGCTCGTGCGTGCGAACATCAACACCGGTGAACCCGAAGCTTCACTTGCCTCTGACTGGTCTGTTTCAGACGATTACCGCACCTACACTTTCACGCTGGTCTCTGGAGTGAAGTTTCAGGACGGCACAGATTTCAATGCCGCTGCAGTCGTCAAAAATTACCAGCGATGGGTCTCTGTCTCCCAGGACACCGCATCAAACTCCCACATCGAATATCTGCAAATACTGAGCTCTCTCAATTCCAAGGATGGCAAAACACCGCTAGTCACCGATTGCCAGGAACACGAGGGGAAAGTAATCTTCACTCTTTCCCGCCCATCGGCTTCTTTCCTCCGTGCACTCACTCAGCCAGCATTCGGCATCTGCGCGCCATCTGCCCTCACCAAAAATCTCTCGCTCAAAAAATTTCCTGTGGGCACCGGCGCTTATACCGTGACCTCGTGGGATGGCCGCGCCGCCCAGCTCGACTACTACACCGGATTTAGGGGCGACAAACCCACCGTAGAACGTATTATCTTCACCGCCATTCCCGATGCGGAAAAACGTTTTGTGGCAATGCTGAACGACGAAGTAGACGGCTACGACCTGGTAGGTGGAGATAACTACGTGGAACTAGCCCGCCACGGCAAACTCACCCAGCCAAGAGACCCCTACTCCATCTGCTACATTAGCTTTAACCTGCAAAACAAGATTCTCTCTAACCGGGAAATGCGCTCAGCCATCGCTCACGCCGTCGACCGAAATTTCTTGGTCAAGAAGTATTTCCCCCAGGGTACAAACGTTGCAGTAGATTTTCTGCCGTCCTTGTTCATGATGAAGAACGAAGACACCTCGGCGTATTACACGCATAAAACCGATATCACTGCAGACCGCCTGAAAGAGGCAGGCTACAAGGGGGAGCCCATTGAGTTCTACTACCCCACCGATGTTTCTCTGCCGTGGATGATTTCACCCGAAGTTATTTTTGCATCTATCTCAGCTGACCTTGTCAAAGCAGGCATCAATATTACGCCTAAGCCGGTGCCGTGGATCGATGGGTATCTCGATATCATCAGCAAACCCAGCGAAACACGAGGTTTAGCACTGACTGGGTTTGTTGGCTCCTACCGCGACCCCAATGCCTTCCTCTCGCGCGTACTGGCTCCGACGTCGGAAATTATTTCTCAGGCAGAGAAGACTAAAGCAGTGGCACCCGATGTCGATGTTGAAGCTAGCCCCTTGCCTGTACCCACACCCTCAGCAGCAGAAAAAGACCGGGAAGAGCTGGTAGTGAGCTACCGCGAAATACTCGAAGCGATTCGCAACGCTGACCAGTTGATTGATGACCAGGAACGGAAAGAAGCTTACACAGCCATCAATCTGAAGGTTGCCCAGCTCATGCCCGCTTTTCCGCTGTGCTATCCCGTATCCGCAGTAGCTTTGGGCCAGCGCGTTAACTACTACCCGCTGAGTGCTACCGCGGTCTCAGAATTTGCCTTAGCAAACGTCAAACCCTAAGCGATATCCAAAAATCGAGCTTCATAAGTCTGCCTGTTATTTCCTCCACGCCACAGAACGAGTTAGTCTAAAAATAAAGGCGTGCTGAATCACGCAACATCGGTGCCTGATGGCGCCGCAGACGAAATTATGGGAGTTTAGCGTGGCTAACTACGAAACCACCGACGTCGTCCTTGTAGGTGGCGGCATCATGAGCGCGACACTGGGTGTGTTGCTCAAAGAACTAGAACCTTCCTGGAATATTGTGCTCCTGGAACGCCTCGATCAGGTCGCCCAGGAATCGTCTAATCCCTGGAACAACGCCGGTACCGGACACTCCGCTCTGTGCGAGCTGAACTATGCTCCTGCCGCAACAGATGGCACTGTCAACACAGCCAAAGCCTTGGGCATTAACGAGCAGTTCCAGGTATCCCGCCAATTCTGGGCAACTTTGGTTGAAGAGAAAAAACTCAAAGACGCACAGTGGATTAACCCCGTTCCGCATATGTCCTTAGTATTTGGCGATGCGCACTCAAAGTACCTCGCTGCACGCAATGAAGCGTTTAAAGCAGAAAAGTTATTTGAGCGTATGCAGTTTTCCACCGACCCTGAGCAAATTCGCCAGTGGGCTCCACTGACGATGGAAGGTCGCGCACCTTCAGTTCCTGTAGCTGCCAGCTGGTCGCCCGAGGGTACCGACGTGGATTTCGGTGCACTTACCCAGAATCTCGTGAACTACCTTGTATCGCAGGGCATCGAGGTGCGCTACGGTCAGGAAGTCACCAACGTCACCCAGGAAAGCGATAAGTCCTGGACTATCAACGTACAGAACCGTTTGCGTAAAGGTGATTCTTCCAAGATTCGTGCGAAATTCCTCTTCCTCGGTGCCGGTGGTGGAGCACTCCATCTACTTCAGAAGTCAGGCATCAAAGAGGGAAAAGGATTTGGCGGGTTCCCTGTATCCGGTCTTTTCCTACGCAACACCAACGAAGCAACGGCAGATCTGCACAACGCCAAGGTCTACGGTCAGGCATCTGTGGGCGCACCTCCCATGTCCGTACCGCACCTCGACACCCGCTACGTTAACGGCAAGCGCTCCCTATTGTTCGGCCCCTACGCCGGTTTCAAAACGAACTTCCTCAAGCAGGGTTCCTTGCTTGACCTACCCCGCTCGCTACGCCTGGACAACCTCTACCCCATGATGAAGGCTGGCTTGGACAACATGGACCTCACCAAGTACCTCATCGGTGAGTTGTTGAAGAATCAAGAGTCACGGGTGCGTTCTCTGCGCGAATATTACCCCGAGGCAGTGGGCGGAGATTGGGAGCTCATCACCGCCGGTCAGCGCGTCCAGGTCATGAAGAAAGACGCCCAAAAGGGCGGTGTGCTCCAGTTCGGCACTGAGCTCATCTCTTCTGCGGATGGTTCTATTGCAGCTCTCTTGGGTGCTTCCCCCGGTGCTTCAACTGCTGTTCCCATCATGCTCCGCTTGGTACAGCAATGCTTCCCTGATCGCTTTAGCACCTGGGAACCCCGTATTAAAGAATTGGTCCCTGCCTTCGGAACCAAGCTCAACGATAACCCCCAGCTTGCCGATGAAATCATGAGCCACACTGCTCGTGTACTTGGAATCAACAACTAAGCGCTGGAGAACCTACTCCATTGAGAGCCCATCATGACAGGTCCGAAACACTGAAGCGTTTCGGACCTGTTCTTTCCCAAATAAAATCATTGATATTCTTCTACCCGCGCTTCAGAATTCACGGTGAATACATAGGGTAAGCTAACTTAGTACTCACCAGCTCCTGTACTTAATGAAGAGGATTTTATGGCAACCCTTGATGAGCAAACTGTCAAGAGAGCTCAAACGGATCACGAATCTACCCAGAGCAAATCAGACAAGCTCTCCAGCGTCTCAGCTTCAAACTGGGGCTACATTTTTAAACGATCTTTTAATAAGTTCTTGGCGGACGGCTCCACCGACCTAGCTGCAGCCCTCACCTACTTTGCAGTGCTCTCCATTTTCCCTGCGCTACTGGCTATTGTTTCAACCTTAGGTGTGTTTGGGCAGGGCGACGCCACCGCTAACGCAATTCTTAAGTTCCTCGGCGATTTTGCACCCAAGGACATCATGCCTCTGGTGGAAGAACCTATTCGAAACCTCTCCTCCAGTAGCGGTGCAGGGTTTGCTCTAATTATCGGTATCGTGGGTGCCCTCTGGACCGCGTCAGGTTACGTGGGGGCCTTTGGTCGTGCGATGAATAAGATCTACCGAGTCACCGAAGGACGCCCCATTTGGGTACTTCGCCCCTGGAATCTACTGGTCACCGCAGGGTTAGTTCTGCTCGTTGTTCTCATGATGCTTGTTCTGCTACTCAGCGGATCAGCCCTTGATTTCCTCAACAACATCATTCCCGGCGTCGATCTTTCGGGCTTTACAGCGGTATGGCTATGGGTTCGCTGGCCCGTTATCTTCGCCATCGCGGTAGCGCTCATTGCGTTGCTCTACTACGGCACTCCTAATATCAAGCAGCCTAAGTTCCACTGGCTCTCCCCCGGCGCACTTATTGCTTTGATTACCATGGGCATTGCAGGAGTTGGCTTCACTTTCTACGTGACCAACTTTGGCAAATACAATGCCACCTACGGAATGATCGGCGGCGTCATCGTTCTGTTACTCTTCCTCTGGATTATGAACAATGTCTTGCTCTTCGGTGCACAGATTGATGCCGAAATTGAGCGTGTCCGTGAACTTCGCGCAGGTATCCGTGCTGAAGAAACTCTTACTTTAGAGCCTCGCTCAGACACCATGGCTTTGAAGAACATCGAAAAGCAGGACAAGCTGGTTGAAGAAGCACGCGCCATCCGGTTGGAGAATAACGGTGTTGACTTTGAGCAAAAGGCAAAAGATTTAGAAGATTCTGAAAAGTAAACAGTTCTTTTCTATCAGGTCTTTAACCAGATGAGGTGGGTTCCCCCTAGCCGGGGAGCCCACCTTTTCTATTAGAGTTGGGAACATGACTACGTTTCCTCCTGTGGAGTACACCAGCTATCCTTTGCCCCAGCAGGGCGCTCCGTTTGTCGTCCTGATTCACGGATTTGCCGCAACCGCCGAGCAGGTCTGGATCAAGACCGGTTGGATTCGCAAGTTACAAGCTCAGGGTTTGCACTGCATCACCGTGGGTTTGCCGTACCATGGGCAGGACTTTTTGCGGGACGACGCGCAGTCAGCCAGCACCACTCAGAGCATCGAAAAGTCTGCGCTCCCCGCCGAAGGTAAAACGTATACAGCCGCAGTTGAAGGTGCTCTTTTTCGGTTGAGTCAACAAGTCGGGCATCCCCTGCATGTGGTGGGGTTCTCAGCAGGGGCTCGTATCGCCTGGGAATTTGCCATTAATCACCCCGAGAACGTCAGAACTGTCACCGTGGCTGGGTTCCCCCAAAAAAACCATATCGAGGACTTAAAGAATTACCTCAGCGGACGTCAGTATGAATCGTTTGACACCGTTTTTCGCGAACTCATTGACCACTCGCCCATTACCACCGAGGGGCTATTGCAGTTCGTCTCAGCACCCCACGAAGGCGAATTTGACCCTGCCCAGCATCACCCCAAAGTCCCGACCCTTGTTGTGGGTGGCACAGCAGATACAGTCTCTGGAAACGGAGATTGGCTGTATGAGGCACTAGAGATAACTGATGTCCCCCACCGCAGAGAAATTCTCTCCGGACGGGATCACATTAATGCGCTCACCAGCGGCATATTCAAGAAAGCCGTGATGCAGTGGATTCAAGAATTTGAGCCGTAAATCATTCCTCTTCGCGTGAACTGAACTTATCAGAATGCTGAGGATTAGATACGATTGAAAAAATCTTTATGTTTGCTCCATGAAAGGATGATTAATGCATCAGGTTAAAGCAGTAGTCGTTATGGCAAAGAATGAACCTGCCACCGTTACCACAATCAATGTTCCAGATCCCGGCCCCGGTGAAGTACTCGTTCAGGTCAAATCCTGCGGCGTCTGCCAAACGGACCACCACTACATCGAAGGCGGCGTAGGAGACAACTTTCCCTACCTGCTGGGCCATGAATCAACCGCTGTTGTAGAGTCAGTGGGCGAAGGTGTCACCCACGTAGAACCCGGTGACCTCGTCATCCTCAACTGGCGTGCGGTATGCGGCGAATGCCGCGCCTGTAAGAAAGGGCAGTTGCAGTACTGCTTCAATACCCATAATGCTACTCAAAAAATGACTCTTGAAGATGGCACTGAACTAGAAGCAGCTCTAGGAATTGGGTCCTTTGCGGAGAAAACCCTGGTTGCTGGTGGACAGTGCACCAAGATTGATGCCGATATTGACGAAAAAGATTATGCGGCAATTGGTCTTCTAGGTTGCGGTATTACCGCCGGTGTGGGGGCGGTACTCAACACCGGCGAGCTCAAACGCGGTGAATCGGTTGCTGTAATTGGTTGTGGCGGCGTCGGTGTTGCAGCTATTGCCGGTGCCAAGCTAGGGGGCGCTACCACCATCATCGCTGTGGATGTGGACGACACTAAGCTCGCCCGCGCCAAGGATCTCGGCGCCACCCATACCATCAACTCAACCTCAACCGATCCGGTAGAGAAAATTCGTGAACTGACCGATGGCTATGGCGCTGACTTGGTCATTGACGCCGTCGGCATCAAAGAGACCTTCCAGCAGGCGTTCTATGCCCGTGACCTCGCCGGACGAGTCGTACTGGTGGGCGTTCCCTCCCCCGGTACCTCCTGGGATATTCCCCTCGACGACGTCTTCGGCCGTGGGGGATCCATCAAATCAGCATGGTATGGGGATACTCTGCCTTCGCGTGATTTCCCCATGTTCGTCGACCAGTACCAACTAGGTCGTTTGCCCCTCGATCAGTTCGTGACCGAGCGAATTTCTCTCGAGGATGTCAATGATGCCTTTGAGACCATGAAGACCGGCAAGGTGCTTCGTTCGGTTGTGGAACTTTAGGAGACAACAATGAGTGAAAAAATTGAAAAAGTTGTAACGACGGGAACCTTTTCACTCGATGGCGGAATCTGGGACGTTGAAAATAACGTCTGGATTGTAGGCAACGAGAAATCGGTGATTATCATAGATCCCGCTCACGACGTCGATAAAATTTCGAAAGCAGTGGACGGTCGAAACGTTGAAAAGATTCTGCTTACCCACGCCCATGATGACCACATTGGTTCAGCCAAAGAAGCCGCAGACCGTTTTGAAGCACCGGTCTACCTCAATTCAGCAGATCGGCAACTCTGGGAAATGGTGTACCCCAGCTGGGATTTTGACGAAGATCTCGCCGAAGGAACTCTTCTGAGCATTGGTGATACTGAACTTCGAGTGCTTGAGACACCCGGTCACTCCCCCTGGCTCGGTATGTTTTTACGCGCCAGATTTGAGCTGGGAAAACTCTGACGGTGTCGTCTTCAGCGGAGACACGCTGTTCCAGGGCGGTCCCGGAGCAACCGGTCGCTCGTTCAGCGATTTCCCCACTATCCTCAATTCGATTACGGGAAAATTGCTGGTGTTGCCTGATTCCACTGCGGTTCTCACCGGTCATGGTGAGGAAACAGGAATCGGGCTAGAAGCCGGCGATGTCGAAGAATGGACCAAGCGCGGTCACTAACCGTCAGCGTTTTCTTTGAGAATAAGCAAGGAGCTCAGCACGATGGTGCTGAGCTCCTTGCTTATTCTTATTTATTCTTAGGCCTCTCCAGCTGGAGAAGATGCAGTCTCTCTTCATAACGCCGCCTCCATTGGAAGCCAAAGAGTTGCCCGGTGCAAAAGAACAGAGTGGCAGCAACAAGTGGAACCAGTAGAGACGCCGATTGACCTGTCATATTGCTCATCAGCACTGCCCATACGTACCCCAGAGCTAGTCCACCGATGTATGTGGATTGAGTGCTGGAATGAGCCAAGACGATGTTTCCCCGGGCAGAGAGCCTGGTAATAATCGTGTCCATACACATCAGGGCAGCACCGATAGCGCAGCCAAAGAAGATGAGCACGAAAATCGTCCAGAAAACCGCACGCGGTAACGAGAGTGTCAGAGTTGCCATCACCAATAAGCCGGAAATCAGTAACCAGCCTTCCCATGTGGCAAACCGTTGAAGGTTTCCCACCAGGAAAAGGCAGGTCACAGCCCCTGCAACTCCCATAATCCCCAGATAGATACCTACGGTTTCTAGGGTTTCAGTTTGTACTGCCCGAATCACTAATGCGGACTGCGTTGCCCCGATGGCGATACCTAGAAAAGTTGCCCCCAACATCGGCAACCAGCCCAGTTGCTGGCTGTCTTTTCCTAAATCTTCCACGCGCGGTTCGGAAGTTTCAGAACCTAATGATTGGGGGTTCAGCGCTGATGGCTTCCATAACACGAACATCATGCCCACCACGTTGATGACGATGACGGCGAACAGGGAGGATTGAACACCACCTAAAATGGACACCAAACCCACAATCGCAGCAGCGACCGGTAGGGCTATCACGTCAAGGATTGATTCAAACGCTGAAGCATAAATGAGGTTGTTGCGATACTTGACTTCCTTATACTGACCACCCCAAAACAAACGCATAATCGAACCTAGAGGGGCGGTCGTGAGACCAGCAAGAAGGGCAGCCAGAAGCAACAAAATAATTGATCCACCAGCACCGGACGTCGTAAACCTGCCGGTCTGAATCATCAAGAAAGCCACGGCTGGAATATTTAGTGTTGCTGCAACCATCAGAACTCGGCGGTACCCGACCCTGCGAGAGAGATTGCGGTAGGTTCGTTGCGTTGCTGCGGAGCTCAGCGCCACCAAACCTGCAGCATAGGCACCCAGTGAAACTTCTCCCGTTTGATGTGCCATCACCAGGAGCACCGACAGAGCAATCATGAAAGACGGCAGACGCATCAAAATAGAAAAGACCAAAAGTTGACGATCAACGGGGCGGTAGCTCTCCCTCAGTTGCTCCCGCATAGCCCGAGTCTTTTGCCAAATCTTCTCACTGCGTCGTCTTTTACTGCCGGAATTAGCTGGGGATTCTGCAGGCCGAGTATCTGAGGTCATCTCACGGGCGAGGTGTTTCAAGGGTTGATCCTTCCGGTGAGGTACTGAGCGTAATATGCAAGGGAATTCGATTCTTCATCTCAGCCACGTGCGAAATGAGACCAATCACGCGGCCACCTTCTCGCAAATTATCGAGTGTACCCATCACTTCTTCCAGTGTGGATTCATCGAGCGTACCGAATCCTTCGTCTACAAATAGCGTATCAATTTCGATACCGCCGTTGCGCTGTTGGACGACGTCCGCCAGCCCCAGTGCGAGCGCCAATGAGGCCATGAAAGTCTCGCCACCGGAGAGGGTAGCGGGAGTGCGTTCTCTCGCAAGCCAGCTATCGAAAACGGCGATTTCTAGACCAGATTTGCCCCGCCCTGTTTTGGCATCGGTGTGGCGCAGCTTGAAGCGGCCATGCGTCATGCTTTCCAGATGCAAGGTGGCTGCGAGCGCTACCTCCTCCAGTTGCGCTGCCAGCACAAAGGTGGTGAGAGACATAGCAAGACGGTTATCGGTTGTATTGCCTGCTGCAATATCGGCAAGACGGCGGTGCATCTGAGCGGTCTCAATGAGCTTTTCGTTGCGGGCCGTGATACGTGTATGTTCTGCCCGCAGTTGCTGAAAACTATGGTGGGCACTGGCGAGTTGCGTTTCCCAGCGGATGAATTGTTCGCCGATGTGCTGGGTTTTTTCGAGTTGTTCGGTGAGGAGCTCGCATTCTTCAGCGGTGGGGGGCTGCATCCCCATTTCTTTGTTTTCTTTGATGTCTTGTTGTGCTGGGGTATCTAGTCGTGCTTGGATACCGCTGAGTGTGTTGTTATAGGTGGTGATTTCTTCTTCGAGCTTGGTCAGAGTTGCCGCAGGCAGGGCGCTTTCTCGGATTTCTGACTCCCCTGTGAAGATTGAGTCCTGTAATTTTGCCTGGGAAAGCGTTTGTTGATCGACTTCTACCTGGTGAGCGTGCACATAGTCATTTCCTGTTTTTTGGAATTTTTTGAGCAGAGGCAGTAGCCGTTGAAGGCTGTGCAGAGTGTTTGCCCAAGACAATTCGGTGCGATGAGTTTCAAGGTGGGTTCGTTCTAACTGATGTTGTTCTTGGAGTACCTGTATTTCTGATTCGAGACGGGAAATTTCAAGCGCCTTCTGTCGCATCTGTTGGGCGGTGGACTCTTGTTGGTCCTTCAGCTTTGTTGCTGCGTTTTTGAGTTCGGTAGCACGGTGGGCACGGTGCTTTAGTTCTTCTAAACGTGCTTGTGCCTTATTGAAGTTGTCGAGGGCTTGTTCGACGTTGATAGCACCCATCTCTTGGAGATTTTCTGCTGTGGCCCGGGCGGCGGTGAGTTGAGTTTGGGTTTCTTGGGCTTCTACTTCTGCAGCATTTCGCGCGACTCGGGCATTCTTGACCTCTGATTCTTCGACCAGTTCTTGTGTAACCTCTCCTGCAGCAGGACGTGGGTGCTGGCAAGAACCACAGACGGGGCATGGTTGGTTGTCTTCGAGTTGGTTTGCTAAGGATTGAGCTGCTTGTGCGTAGCGAAGATTTTGAAGCGCTTCCGCGTGGTGCGCCAGCTTTTGCCTGTTTTGTTCGGCGACTTGGGCTTGTACAACTTTGCGCTCTAGCTTTTTGAGATGCTCGTTTAGCTGCCGTGAAAGTTCTACTACTTTTTGAGTGCGGTCGAAGGCTGCGGTGAATTCGGCGAGTTCAATTTCTGCCCGATGGAGACTCTCTTGCTCTTTTTCGGTCGTGGCAAGTTTTTGCGCTGATTGTTCTGCTTGTTGCTCTAATACTTGAACTTGCTTTTCATGGTCGTTCCGGCGCGCTTGCAGCTGATGAACTTGCTCTTCACCCTGTTGAAGCTTCTTTTCCCGTTCTATCAGCTGTTCGGTGAACCCCGCTCGCTGTTTGATATCGTCATAGAGCGTTTCGAGTTCGGCAGAAGTATCCGGAGTGAAAACCTCATTTGCTACCGTGTGCAGCTTTTCTCCTGTTGACTGCGCGGGAAGCGTTTTTAGCCAGGGGTTAAGCTGCATTTCGTGGAGAAGGGGTGCTTGAGCTTGTGCGAAATGATTTTCCGCCTGAATTCTCTTCTTCTCTGCTTGGTTTGCTGCATCAAAGAGCGGCAAAATCTGCAGTGCAGCGTGCGCGCGTTTCACCTTATGGCGCTTCTGCTTGAAACCTTCCTCCTGGCTCTTGAGACGTTTGAGTGAAGCGCTGAGTTCTTCGAAAATTTCCCACTGTCTCTTGGATTCGTTGAGTCGTTGCACTTCAGTGCGAAGTGTGTTCACCTTTTCTATAGAGAGCCCATGGGCCGTGCGCACCACATCTAGCGCCTGTTTAATTCGGTGTTCAGATGCAGCCAGCTCCTCCCCCAACGTCGGGTTCTGCCCCTGGTCAGAGTACTCTGCGGAAATTTTCTCCAACAGCAAGTCTGTCAAACGCGCTTTGTCTTGTTCCTGCGCTACCGGCGCCAGTTGGCTTTCGAACCGCTCTTTCACATCATCTAAGGCAGAGCTTTCTAAGGTTTGCTCCGAGCGATCAGCAATTTTCTCTACATCGTGCAGAGCCCTCTCCGCCTTCAACCCGCTCTCTTTTGCTCGCCGAATAAGTTCCTGCTGTACCCGCTCAAAGGTAGCAGTGGGGAACAATCGTTTGAGTAGTTCTTCTCGATCAGCCGATTTACTGGTCAGGAAACGGGCAAATTCGCCTTGGGGTAACAGCATGACCTGAGTAAATTGCTCACGATTCAACCCGATGAGTTCAGTGATGTATTTCCCTGCCTCATCGTTTCGCTCTGCCTTTGTTTCCCACTGCCCGGGCTGCTCGGGGTTTTCACGCTCCACAAGCACTTTGGCCTGTTGGGTAAGCGTACCTGTACCCCGTTTTTTGGGGCGCTCCCACTTGGGCGAGCGCTCAATACGCAGGTGAGCTGAACCGATGGTGCATTCAAGTTCGACGCGCGGTTCCACATCATCTGCAGCAAAGTGGCTCTTGAGCTCTGGGCGAGCTAGCGAAGTAGTGCCATAAAGAGCGAAACAAATGGCATCCAAAATGGAGGATTTTCCCGAACCGGTAGGGCCATTAAGCAAGAAAATTCCGGCCTGATTGAGTTCTTCGAAATCAATATCGACGGTATGGGGAAAGGGACCATAGGCGGTCAACCTCAGGCGGTGGATTCTCATGCGGAAACTTCCTCTGCTTCTACAGCCGTGCACACGTCGTGTACATAGGTCACTTCATCGGGTGTGAGCTCGCTACCGCAAACGTGTCCGAAAAAGTCAGTACAGACTTCTTCGGTATTCATGGTCTGCGAAACTCGCTGCGCATAGGCGCGGGTATCTCTCTGTGCTGGATGCGCCGGATCAAAATAAAGTTCCGCTACCGTCTCAAACCGTTCCCGAAGTTTTTCGAGAGCGCCTAAAGGTCGCACGTCGTCAGTGATATACATCCGGCAAATGGATTGCTCAAAGGGGGTGTAGGTCTTCTCCGTGCATAGCTCAGCCAACGTACCCCGCAGCGTTTTCAGAGAAAGCTTGTTTTTCCAGATGACTTCAGAAATCTCTACGATGCCCTCGGCCTCAACATCGAGTAGCCAAGCGCCCTTGCGGTGGTTTTCCTCAGAGAAAGAGAAAGCCAAAGGTGAGCCGGAGTAACGGATAGTATCGGTTAGCTTTTGCTTACCATGAATATGGCCTAGAGCGACGTAGTCAAAATCCCTGAACACCTGAAAATCTACGGTCTCAATACCTCCGACGGCGATATTTCGTTCCGATTCGGTCGGTTGAGATCCGCTGGCAAAGCAATGAGCCATAGCGATGCTAACGGTATCCTGCGGCAACTCTTCCTTGCGCTGCCGGGCAGCGTTGAAGGTATGTTCTAGGACATCGCGGTGAGTAGGGGCGACGCCGAGCCGTCTGCCCATTGACCGCGGTTCAAGATAGGGAGCGGCAAAAATTGCAACGCTTACCCCGCCTTTTTCGAGAAGCACGGGCTCGTTACTTTGCTCCACCTCTGTTTGAAAAAATACCCGCTGCCGTGCCAGGAGTTTAGAGGCAAAGCCTAGCCGCGCAGCCGAATCATGGTTGCCGCTACTGAGCACCACCGCGCACCCCAGCTCGCTCAATTCTTCAAGAGCTGCGGAAAGCAATTCAATGGTTTCGGTACGCGGCTGCGCCTGATCATAAACATCACCGCTCACCAAGACCGCATCGATATTTTTCTCTTTCACGGTTTCTACTAACTCCAGCAAGAACTTCTCGCTGATGTCGTGCAGAGACAGCCCATGAAAAGATCTGCCCAGGTGCCAATCAGAGGTGTGCAAAATACGCATAGTTCTAATCTATGCCAAAAAGATAAGATAGGTGCATGACTTCGACTTTTCAGCCCGCACCTCAAATCACCCACCCGGCTTTCGCCCAGGCTTGCTCGGCGTCGCTTGATGCATTAGCGAGCGCGGATGCGGCGCTGCATCAGAGCAAAAGCCCCTCCGATGAAACCTGGTTTGCGCTGTACCAGCTAGATGGGCTCAACGAAGTCTTAGAATGGAACAACGAGGGCGTAGCCGCCGATGAAACCGCGTGTATCTGGCTTGCGCTTTTGCGCATGATTCGCACGGTTCACAGTATCTCCCCCGACGGCGCACCTTTTGCCTTAGATCGGGCAATCGACTCCCTGGCTCCGCACAGCTGTAGCGGCCACATCGATGCGACCATCATGAAAGCACTGAACCAGAGCGACATGCAGCTCCTGGAGAAGAACATCAATACTGAGGCACAGGACGGCGGATCGCTCGTTCGCTCAGCCATGATGGGTTTTCTACCAGTGGAGGATCCCACCACCGTAGCGGTATTGACCGCTCGCGCAGCGGCCTTGACCCACGGTCATGAGCAAGAAATATTCAGTGCAGTTGCAGTCGCTCTTCTGGTGCGCTCGCTCCTGGCGGGCGTCACTGATGGTCAGCAGCGCTCCGAAGATGGGCTTCTAAGCCAGGCGTTGGAGGCAGCCGCGGATTGGTTCGTCCGGTTGCCGCTTCCCCAGCTCCCTGGCCATGGAGAAGAGATTGAGAAGATTCTGCGGGGTGCTCTCAATTCTCCCTCGGAGGTTCGGATTCAAGATCGCTCAGCCCCAGTCAATACTGCCGGTGCGATACTGAAGGAATCCATCATCCTGACTTTTTCTATGTTGAGTACCTCTGAAATTTCGGATTCGAAGCAATCCACTCAAGCTCTTCCCACTGGTACTGTGCGCGCTCGTCTGCTGGCGACTTTCTTCGCCAGCATCGCCCGCCCAAATCAAGCCTTCTCAGCCTCAGAACAGGTAGAGCCCACCCATCCTGCGATTCACAGCGTACTGGAGAATTTCTTCGCTCAAGTGGGAGCCAGTCCCTTAGCAGCTTAGATTTCTTCGCGGTGATCCATCAGCCAGTTATCGGCTCGTTCCACAGCCAACCGCACAATCGCCCCGCCCATGCCATTATGCATAGAATAAGCGACAGCTTCTAAGGCCAATTTGTGCGAGATAGTTTTGGCTCTCTCTAGTTCAACAGAACTCAATGATTTCTTGAGCGAATCCCAGCCATACCAGTTTCCCAACGAAGCCCAGTCATAAGCGGGATCAGCTATGCATGCGTGATCCCAATCAATCAAGCCCACCAACCGGTCACCGTTCCACAGGATATTGTGACCGGCTAAATCGTTGTGAATCAGCCGAGGTTTCATTGGCTCCAGCTCTAAAACGTTCTCAATAATCTTGTGAGCGTAGGGGCGGTTGCTCCGCAACAGTTGAGGAACCACATCATCTTGGAGTGTCCCGACCCAATCCTGACCACCCCAGTGACAATGCGGCTGATCCAGGTAAGGCTCCATACCGGTGTAATCAATCGAGTGTAAATCTCGAAGCATATGCGATAGAGCTTTTGGCGAAGCCGGGCCCGGATTCTTCGGTTCACCCTTGATCCAGTGCAGCCCCACCGCCGTCATTCCATTGCGCGTAATGGTTCGAGTAATCGGACGAGGCACAGCAAAAGAAAGACCAGTGGGTAATCGGCGAAGTGTTTCCGCACGCCTGGCCACTTTAGCCCCAGTGTCAGGAGTCTTAGCAACGCGGACGCTCAGTCGCCCCTCCATGTTAATGACGAAGTGGGCTGACCCTCCTCGGCGCACGTCCCATCGGTCGCGGGCAACGTTGAGACCCGCTTGACGCATAACGGCATCCACCACAGGCGCAAAATTGGCTTGGTCTAGGTGAGCTCGATGCATGGTTTTCTCAACCCCAAAGAATAAGAACTCTCACGACGTTGTGGAAAGTCCCACAGGCAGCACTGGTCAGGCGCCACCTTGCGGTTTACGATTCAAGTGCCTGGCGAAGATGCGGGATTAAAGCGGTGAACGCACGAGCGCGGTGGCTCATAGAATTCTTCACTTCTGCCGGTATTTCAGCACATGATTTTCCAGCATACTCCCCTGTGAGCTCCGATGGAGCCAAAATGGGGTCATAACCGAAGCCGCCTTCACCTGCGGGCTGGCGCAAGAGTCGACCGGGCAACTCCCCGTATTCCACAGCTTCGGATCCATCTGGGGTCACCATTGTTGCTGCGCAGCAGAATTTTGCCCGGCGGTGACTATCGTCAATATCCGAAAGCTGTGCCAGGAGCAAATTAATATTTGCCGCATCATCACCGTGGTTCCCAGCCCAGCGAGCGGAGAAAATCCCTGGAGCTCCTCCGAGCACATCAACTGCAAGCCCAGAATCATCGGCAATAGCAATCAACCCGGTAGCAGCAGATACTGCCCTCGCCTTTTTGAAGGAGTTTTCGGCAAAGGTAACGCCGTCCTCAACTACGTCGGGGGCGTTGACCGCAGTGGCATCGACCACGTCAGTATCTACGTTCAGACCTGGAATTTGTCCGCGTAAAATGTCACGGAGCTCGCGCAGCTTACCCTGGTTATGCGAGGCAAGAACAACTTTGGCAGGCATTAGGACTCCCCCAGAACCTGGCGCTGGATGGCAGCGAGTTCAGCGGTGCCTTCAAGCGCAAGATCGAGGAGCGCGTTAAGCTCCTCGCGGTCGAAGGGAGCACCTTCAGCAGTTCCCTGCACCTCCACGAATTTGCCGTCGCCTGTCACCACCACGTTCATGTCGGTCTCAGCACGAACATCTTCAACGTAGGGCAAATCAAGCATGGGCACGCCGTCGATAATCCCCACTGAGATGGCGGAAACTGAGCCGGTCAGAGGCTGAGCTTTGGCACGAAGAATACCCTGACTCTTAGCCCACTGAATTGCTTCCGAAAGCGCTACATAAGCACCGGTGATGGATGCAGTGCGCGTTCCTCCATCTGCTTGCAGAACGTCGCAATCCAACACAATCGTGTTCTCACCAAGCGCTTTGGTATCGATGACGGCGCGCAACGAGCGGCCGATGAGGCGAGAGATTTCGTGGGTGCGCCCACCAATCTTGCCTTTGACAGATTCTCGGGAAGAGCGGGTGTTCGTTGCCCGAGGAAGCATCGCGTATTCAGCGGTGACCCAACCTTTGCCTTCGCCTTTGAGCCAGCGTGGCACTCCTTCGGTGAAGGAAGCGGTGCACAATACTCGGGTGTTTCCGAATTCAATGAGCGCCGACCCCTCGGCGTTCTTTGACCAGCCGCGGGTAATGGTGATGGGGCGCAGTTCATTGGTGGCGCGTCCGTCTGCTCGCAGAACGGAGGTGTTTTCTTGAGCCATAGTAGGTTGTTCTCCTATGAATGATTGAAGCGAGAAAAGTTTAGGGAAGTGTTTTGTTGATGACTTGCAGGGTTGTGGTCTGTGTCGGCGAGTCATCGGGGCGAGGATGTACCTGATAGGTGGCGCTGGTTTCTGCCACCCCGATGCCGCCGTCGAACATTTCTTGGGCTTCTGCAAGAATTTCTGCAGGGTCATTCCAGATGGGTAAGTGAGTCAGCAACAGGTTGCGGACGTTCGCCTCTTGGGCAGCAAGACCTGCACGTTTACCGCTGAGGTGGATGCCACGCAGGTGATCATCTCGACCTTCCTGATAAGCGGCTTCGCAAAGAAAGAGGTCTGCGTTTCGTGCAGCATCCACCAGCCCCTGGCAGGAATCCGTGTCGCCCGAATACGTCAGAACGGTGTGACCTTCTTCCGAATCGCATTCAATCCGCAGAGCATAGGGCTCTTTGACAGGATGCTGTACCTCATAAGGGGTTACCGTAAAAGGGCCAATCTTGATGGCTTGCCGGGGGGTCCAGGAATGGAAATCAAACTCGGTGTGCATACCGGTTTCCATCGTCAGCCCATGAGTGTTAAGAAGGTACTGGTGAATATCCGTGGGACCATACAACGGGATAGGGCCTTTGGGCCATCCACGTGGATCCCACTTCACTGCCACGTGTACACCAGATAAATCAATGCAGTGATCGGGGTGAAGATGGGAAATCAAGATGGCATCAATCTCTGAAAGATCAACATGCCGTTGCAGTACGCCGAGGGCACCATTGCCCATATCAACTAGTACTCGCCACGTTCGACCAAACTCGTCCGTGGCGGCAATCATATAGCAAGACGCCGGGGAAATAGAGCTGGGAAAAGAACCCGAGCATCCGATAACCGTCAATCTCATGTTTTGTCCTGTTCCAAGGCATTGTCAGGTGCGCCAAATAGTTCGGGCGCGATGGTTTTTTGGGCGTTGCTCAACATCTCTGGGGTGAGGGTCGCCAAAGAACCGGTGGGGAATTGCTGGGCCACTGAATCGGTTTGACGCACGGTAGCCACTTCGGGCCCTAAGAAGCGGCGTGCTAGTTTCTCGAACGATTCTGTTTCCCCGGTGGCAAGAAAATCGTAATGGGTGGGGGTGTTATCGGTGCGTTCCATGTTATGGGCAACGAGCGCACGGTAAACGTCTTTTGCAGATTCTTCCGACGAAGAAACAAGCGTGACCGATTCACCCATAATGTATGAAATAACGCCGGTGAGAAGCGGGTAGTGAGTACACCCGAGCACCAGTGTGTCTACTCCAGCCTCTTTGAGGGGACGCAGATATTCTTCAGCGGTGGCTAGAAGCTCTGGGCCGGAGGTAATACCCCGTTCTACGAATTCCACAAAGCGTGGGCACGCCACTGAAAAAATATCATAACCGCTGACGGTAAAGGTGTCTTCATAGGCTCGTGATGTCACCGTTGCTTCGGTAGCAATCACACCGATTTTTCCATTGCGCGTAGCAGATACTGCCCGGCGTGCAGCAGGTTGAATTACCTCGACGACGGGAATCCCATAAACACGAGTGTATCGTTCTCGGGCGTCTCGAAGTACAGCAGCCGAGGCAGTATTGCAGGCAATCACCAGCATTTTCACTCCGGCATCTACCAATTCGTCCATAATGCGCAGAGCGTTAGCGCGCACCGAAGCTATCGGGAGAGGCCCGTAAGGGCCGTGGGCAGTGTCACCTACATAAATAATGTTTTCGTGCGGCAGCTGATCCATCACTGCGCGAGCTACGGTCAATCCTCCTACACCCGAGTCAAAAACGCCGATGGGCGCTGCAGGTGTAGGCTGCGCGGAAATGTGAGAGCCCCAAGGGGTCATTACTGTGGCGGTTTCTTCGTATGACATGCTATCTCTGAGAATACAGTGAGAATTTCTAAGACAGTGGAATTTGCATTACTTGCCCATGTTTCAGGGCGAATATCACGGTGTTATTCATTTAGTTCAATGAATCCAACATGGCTTCCATGAGGGTATCGAGAAGCCAAGAGACAAAGTTATAAATTAGCGACATATAGTCTTCGATGTCTTCAACAGCATTCCAGTCGGTTTTTTCTGCAATGAGCTGAGCATCGTTTTCGTTCTGGATGTTGAGGCGGGCTGCGAGTGTCAGCCGAACATCATTGAGTGCAGCTGCCCATGCGCGGGCATGCTCGGCGTCGAGAACGACATCGAGTTTTTCTAGATCCATCGCGGCTAGTTGCAAGTAGCCAATTTTTTCCTGGCGCAGTGAAATCTCTGTATAACGGCGGTATTCGTCGGCAACTTCTGGGTCGTCGCTCGCTACCGGAAGCATTCGTGCGAGCGCCGGGTCGGTGGGTGCTGAAACGTTTTCTGAAATACCTACCAACGCCGCTAGCGGGTCTTGTCCTTCGTCAGTATCGGGTTCGAGGGTGGTGGCGACATCGGTAAACAGCTTTTGGAGCAGAGATGCTTCTTCTGCATTAAAGCGGGCAGTCAGCCCTTTGCGGCCGCTCTTGAATCCTTGCGCCATTTATTCGCTCACCCTTTCAAAAGTTGCCCAGAGTCCCCAGCCGTGCATTGCTTGTGTGTGTTTTTCAGCTTCTTCGCGGGAACCGGTGAAAACGACGGTTTTTCCTTGCTCGTGCACCTGCATCATGAGGCGGTGTGCTTTGTCTTTGCTGAATCCAAAATAGGAGCGAAATACATAGGTTACGTAGCTCATCAGATTTACGGGATCGTTCCAAACAATGACTTGCCAGGGCACGCCCGGTGCAACCTCAAATTCTGTCTCTTGAGCGAATGCCGCTTCAAGAGCTTCCTGGGGTGCAGCTGACATGTAACAATCTCCTTATTTTCCCTTGCGTGAGCCTTTGGTTCAGCGGGTCATCTTTGACCACACCCTGTCACTTTCCCTCAGCCTATCCTAAATTTGCCTTGAATTTACTCAGCTATTTTTCACTATTTGTTCATCTGCCGGTTGAGCCAGGGTTTAGTTTATTCTGCTGTTCTCAACACACGAAGCACTGAATATATTCCTCTAAGCGTTTTACCCGTAAAATATAGCCTGTGTCTACCTCAACAGCATTATTGACTGATCATTATGAGCTCACCATGCTCCAGGCCGCTTTGAAGTCTGGTGCCGCTCACCGCCATAGCTTCTTTGAAGTATTTACGCGTCGGCTCCCTGCCGGACGCCGGTACGGAGTGTTAGCCGGAACCGGCAGGTTTCTGGAAGGACTCAAGAATTTTAAGTTCGAAAAAGAAGAACTAGATTTCTTAGCGAACACTCACGTGGTGAACGATGAGACTCTGGAATATCTGAGTAATTTCTCGTTCAGCGGCAACATTTTTGGGTATGCCGAGGGTGAAGTTTATTTCCCGCACTCCCCCGTCTTGCAGGTGGAGAGCACCTTTGCCGAAGCGTGCGTACTTGAAACTTTCATTCTTTCTATCTTGAATTACGATTCCGCTGTAGCTTCTGCTGCTTCGCGCATGTCTCTAGCGGCGGGCAATCGCCCCTGTTTAGAGATGGGTAGCCGCCGCGCCCACGAGGAAGCTGCTGTAGCGGCAGCACGTGCAGCAATCATTTGTGGCTTTACCGGCACCTCTAACCTAGAAGCTGGTCGCCGCTACGGTTTGAATACTATTGGAACCTCTGCCCACGCTTTTACCCTCCTGCACGATACTGAGCGCGATGCTTTCCAGGCGCAGCTCGATTCTTTGGGCGTGGATACTACTTTGTTAGTGGATACCTACGACGTCGAAAAAGCAGTGCGCCTCGCGGTGGAGTTGGCTGGTCCCGAGCTAGGGGGCGTCCGCTTGGATTCCGGAGACTTGGTTGCTCAGGCTACCTGGGTTCGCCAGCTTCTCGATGAGCTGGGAAACACCAAAACCAAGATTACTGTGACCTCTGACCTGGACGAATATGCTATCGCTTCACTCGCCGCAGCTCCCGTTAACTCCTACGGTGTGGGTACCAAATTGGTGACCGGTTCGGGCGCCCCGACGTCGTCCATGGTCTACAAAGTAGTAGCCCGCGAAAACGATGAGGGTGTCATGGAACCTGTGGCAAAAGCATCCACGGGTAAAGCGTCCTATGGCGGTCGTAAGTATGCGGTGCGCAAAATCAATGAACAGGGTAGAGCAACTGCTGAGGTTATTGGGGTTGACGCGAAAGCGCCTTCCGATTCAAACGATCGCGACTTGATGGTCGATTTCGTCAAAGACGGAAAAATCCTCGAAGGGTTCACCGGGGCTGAAGGTGTGCGTCGTGCTGCCGAACGTCACGCTCGTTCGATTGCTGAACTCCCCCGAGCGGCGTCTCGACTGTCTGAAGGCGAGCCTGTCATCCCATCCCAATTCATCTAATTCGATTCTCTGTAAAGTAGAGGAAAACCATGTCTAAAGCTTTGATTATTGTCGATGTTCAAAACGACTTTTGTCCCGGTGGTAGCCTGGCAACGGAAAACGGTGCCGACGTCGCCGCAGCAATTAGTGAGTATGTAGAAGTGCACCACACTGATTACGATGCAATTGTTGCAACCCAGGATTGGCATAAAGATCCCGGTTCACATTTCTCAGAAACCCCCGACTATAAAAATTCCTGGCCGGTACACTGCAAAGCAGAGACGAACGGGGCGGAAACTCACCCGAATCTCGATACCGACTACATCGAGGCTTTCTTCCGTAAGGGTGAATTCGAGGCCGCTTATTCAGGCTTTGAAGGTATTTTGGCGCCGGAGGATACTGTCATGACCGGCGAGCGCGATGTCCATGAAAATCCTGAAGACAATACCCCCAAGCTGTCTTTGGACGATTGGTTGCAGGAGCGGGATATCACCGAAGTCGATGTCGTGGGAATCGCTACAGATTTCTGTGTCAAAGCGACCGCTCTAGATGCTGTAGATGCCGGGTATGAAACCCAGGTATTGGCAGAGCTCACCGCGCCTGTTTCCGATGAGGGATTCGAAGACGCTCTGGAGGAACTGGAGGACGGCGGCGTCACCGTCGTCAGATAACGCGGGAATGCAGGTGAGGGCGGAAGCTACGGTAGCTTCCGCCCTCTTTCTTTTTATTTACGACCGACGAACCAGTCCGCGAGTTTATCCAGTCGGGCTTGAATTTGCTCAGCGGAGGCTTGCGCCACCGGCGGTCCGCCGCATACTCGCCGCAATTCGTTATGGATGGAACCGTGAGGTTTGCCCGAGCGCACCGCGTAGGCAGACACATTTTTGGCTAATTTATTGCGCAGATCTTTGAGTTGGCGGTGGTCGACAACTTGAGGGGTGGAACCGGTAGGACGCCGAGAGGCATGTTCTTGCTGATGAGCGCGCAATAGTGTACCTACTTGATCGGCATCAAGCAAACCGGGGATGCCCAAAAAATCTTGTTCTTCCTCCGAGCCAATGCCTACTGCGCCGGCACCGAATTCTGAGCCATCAAAGAGAACACCGTGGAAGGACGCCTGGGAACCAATCGCCTCAAATTTGCCCTTAGTCAGCTCCTCAGAGGCGCGGTCCTCACGGTTTGCTTCTTCAATGAGGTGATCGTCCAGGCCCTCGTTAAGGGGATCCTGAGGAATGTCATCACCAGGTGCTTTGCGGTCGAGGGCATGGTCGCGTTCGGCTTCCATCTCATTTGCCAGGAGCATGAGCTGCGGTACCGAGGGCAAGAATACAGAGGCGGTTTCTCCTCGTTTACGGGCACGCACGAAGCGACCGACTGCCTGGGCAAAAAATAGGGGTGTGGAAGTAGATGTTGCGTACACGCCCACAGCAAGACGGGGCACGTCCACGCCTTCAGACACCATACGAACCGCTACCATCCAGCGCTGCTCCCCTTCGGAGAAAGCATCAATTTTGCGGGAGGCGGTTTTGTCATCGGAGAGCACCACGGTGGGTTTTTCCCCCGTGATTTTTTCGAGCTGGGCCGCATAGGCACGTGCATCCTGGTGGTCGGTGGCAATGACCAACGCACCGGCGTCGGGCACTGTACGGCGCACTTCGGTGAGTCTCTTATCGGCTGCCGAAAGAACCGTGGGAATCCACTCGCCGTTGGGATCAAGAGCAGTTCGCCACGCCTGGGCAGTGATGTCCTTGGTAAAACCCTCCCCTAGGTTTGCCGCCATTTCTTCACCGGCAGAGGTGCGCCAGCGCATCTGCCCGGAGTACGCCATAAAAATAACCGGGCGCACCACATGGTCTTTAAGCGCCGGACCATATCCATAGGAGTAGTCAGACTTTGAACGGCGAATACCGTCTTTACCCTCCTCATAGGTCACAAAGGGGATTGGTGAATCATCTGAACGAAACGGTGTTCCGGTCAGAGACAGACGTTTATGGGCTGGTTCAAATGCTTCACGGAGACCATCACCCCAAGACAGGGCATCACCAGCGTGGTGAATTTCGTCCATAATCACCAGGGTGCGCGCGTTCTCGGTGCGAGCACGGTGCAACATGGGCTTATTCGCTACCTGGGCGTAGGTAAGGGCAACACCCTGATATTCGCGACCGTGGGTACCGTCAGCATTCTTGAAGTTAGGGTCAATCGAAAGCCCGACGCGCGCGGCGGCGTCTGCCCACTGCTTCTTCAGGTGGTCAGTAGGGGCGACAACCGTCAGACGGTTTACTTCTCCCCGGTCAAAAAGTTCTTTAGCTACGGTAAGGGCAAAGGTGGTTTTACCTGCGCCGGGGGTAGCTACAGCCATAAAATCCCGCGGGCGCTGGGTGAAGTAGAGGTGCATTGCCTCTGCCTGCCAGGCACGAAGTTTGGTTGCTGTACCCCAAGCCGCACGGTTAGGGAAGGCAGGAGAAAGATCGGGAGACGGCGTTGGCGCTGCGTCAAAAAGCGATGGCTGTTCGGAATCACTCATTCATTTCCCCTTTAGTCGTCTACCTTCTGATTTTGCTAGTGAGCCACTCGTTTCCTGCCCACGCACCAGAGATGATTCTAATACTTTCTCCTTTGCTCAGAGGCCGGAAATATCACAGGCGTTACGGTCGACTGGCGCAAATACACGAAAAACCACCCAAGAATGAAAGATTAATAACATCATTCTCGGGTGGTTTCTGCTGAGGGTTTATTGATCGTCCTCGTTGTCTTTGCCCGGGCGGAGCCCGTCGTAAACTTCCTTGCACTGCGGGCACACGGGGAACTTCTCGGGATCGCGGCCGGGTGTCCATACTTTGCCGCAGAGCGCACGCACTGGGTTTCCTGTCAGCGCGGATTCCATGATTTTTTCTTTACGAACGTAGTGGCTAAACCGTTCGTGGTCGCCAGGTTCTACGTTCTGAGTTTCCTCACGTTCAAGGAGGGTGGTGCCCCCTTGAGTTTCGTGAGCGAACGGATCTTCAACTCCGGGAATGGATGACATGTGCTGACCTCCTGGTCATCCGTGCAAACTCTTTCCGCACGGGTTTCAGTTTGTGTTGGTGCTATTGTATCTTGCCGGTCAATATCTGCGCGGCACAACGTTCACTTAGCGAAATTGGCTCACGCGTTGGAGGGTCTCGGCGGAGTGAGCGTCATACCGTGCAGCTCCCACGGTTAGACCGATAAAGAAAACGATGGCGCCAATCAGCAGAGAAACCGCACCGCTCAACCACATCCACAACGGGCTGGAGGTTGAAGAATAAACAATCCAGAGGATTCCGCCGGGAATTGCAAATGCCATGAGCACCAGCATGATCAACCCTCGAATCAGACCTTTAGAAAAGCCATCCGATTGTTTGGGGGTCTTGAAAGGACTTCCTCCAGGTGGAGGTACGGGAACTGAGATGAGCATATCGACAAAGGCAGACAGCCCGACACCGCATAAGAGTTGCCCTACGCCCAACCCCATAATCGCCGGAAGTGAGGCAAAATTATCAAACCGCCAACTCAGAAAAAGGGAACCGAAAATAATTAACGGCCCCATCAGCACCAGCAAGCCCCATGCTCTGCCCCAACGATCGTCCTTACCGCTTACAGGAGCTAGCACGTTCATGGAAAATGCCGAGTTCTCGTAAGAAATGAGGTAGGAATACACGTAACCTGCCAGGGCAGGGACAAATACCGCCGCCATCGCGAGTAAGACTGGATTGCCCGTTGATTCCTCTCCTATGGAGACTCGTCCAAAGAGAGTAAAAAGTACATAGAACGCTGGAATCATAATGATATTGAGGTTACAGCGCGGATCCTTTACCAACATATGCACGGTTCGAGCGGCAAGAGCTCCTCGGGGGCTGGCAGGGAAATGTTTGAAGATGCCGGTGTTTCCGGCCTCAACTTGTTTCGATGCCGTGGTTCCACCGATTTCGCCGATGCGGCTCATCGCACGGTTAAGAAGTTTCGCCCAGATAACCCAGGACAGAGCAAGGTATATCAGGCTCAGAACCAGGAAAAGCAGGGCTTTACCCCAGTGCCCCATATAGACCGCGCTAGCTACGGCAAAAGGCGCGCCCAGTGGGGTCCAGGACAGCACTTTCATAGCTGAAGGGAGCGCATCCCAGGCTTCGCCTAGCCCCAGAGCTAACCCAGCGACCAGGGGACCAGCGCCCATCATCAGTAGGAACCCTACGATAATCAGCCCTTGTTTTACCCCTGGAATGGAGCTGATTTCTATGGCGAGAAGGCTAATAATACGCGAAATAGTCAGGACAAGCGCCAGTCCGAGAGGAATCATCAGCACGTAGACAACCAGCGACACCGGGTGCCGCCAGAGTAAGAGAGCAGTCACAGCACTAAAAAGCACCGTCGCAAGACCGGGTAGACCAATCAAGCCGCCCAGCAACTGCCCCAGCTGAATATCTTTAGTTTTCAGCGGATATGGCGCAAGATGGTCGGGATCTAAGGTGGCATCGGTACCCGAAGCAAAAATCGGAAGAATCCACCATAGCAGTGCCAGCAGAACTCCTGCTCCCACGAGCAACATAGCTGTTTGCGGGTCATTACCTTCGTGTGCCCCTTGCGTCGCGGTAAAAACTCCCCATCCCACGAGAGCACCCAGCAGATACAAAGAACCGAAAATAGTCCCGACAATCACCCAGGCATTCCCTTTAAAGGAAGCGAGAAAATACCGCCATTTCAGATTTAAGAGGACTTTAACCATGAAATCCCCTCCGAAATCTTTCGACCACCTACGAGTTCGACGAACCGGTCTTCCAAAGATGAGTCACCGCGTACTTCGTCGGTTGTCCCAGCAGCCAAAATGCGACCATCACTCATAATTGCCACATGGTCGCAGAGTCTTTGCACCAGATCCATGACGTGGGAGGACAATATGACGGTGCCTCCACCCTGTACGTAGGCTCTGAGAATATCCTGAATATTCGAGGCAGAGACCGGATCCACCGCCTCGAACGGTTCATCGAGAACCAACAAGGATGGGGCATGAATCATAGCGGCAGCCAAAGCCACCTTTTTCGTCATACCCGCCGAATAGTCGCTGACGCGCCGTCCTGCAGCCTCCGTCAAATCAAGAGCAGCTAGCAAATCGGCGGTGCGCTGAGCTACAGTCGCCCGATCCAGTCCGTGCAACAACCCAGCATAGGTAATCAGCTGCTCCCCCGTGAGCTTGTCAAAAAGAAATACGCCATCAGGTAATACACCAATTTTGCTCTTAGCGCTCTGAGGGTTCTCCCACACATTGATGCCATCGATGAGCACCGTCCCTGCGGTAGGGCGAAGCATGCCAGTAGCCATCGACAACGACGTCGTCTTACCGGCACCATTGCGCCCTACCAGACCAAAGAAAGAACCCCTCGGAATAGTGAGGTTAATACCGTCTACGGCTATCTTGTCTTTGAAAGCCTTCACAAGATTCTGAATTTCAAGTGCGGGTCGGTGTAAGGCTTCTGCAGGAACTTCAGCAGCCACCGCCTCAGCGGTTGAAACTGGTGTGGATAGAGATTGTTCAGTGGAATCATCCATGCTGATGGATGGTCGGGGAAGATGCGTGTTCTCACTCATATTTCTACCGTATAAGTTTGAGCAGAATACTGCATCCTCCCCTAGGAGTACTTCTTAGAACAGAGCCATCATCAAATCGGCGCGCGCCTTAGTCACGCGAGGATCATGAGAGCCCACTACTTCAAACAGTTCTAACAGACGTTCGCGCACCACGTTCTTCTGTTCGGCGTCCACTGCCTTGAACAAAGTAATCAATCGGCTAAAGGCGTCCTCCATATGCCCACCCGCTACATCAAGGTCAGCAACGTTGAGGGATGCTTGAACATCCTGGGGGTTTTCAGCGGCGCGCTCGCGTTCCTCCTGAAGGTTAAGGTGGGCAACACGTGACAGCAACCCCACCTGTGCTAGCCCAATCTTTGCATCCGTATCGCCGGGATTTTCGTTGAGAGCTTTTTGGTAGGCGGTTTCAGCCGCAGAAAAATCTCCCCGGTCAATCGCCTCTGCTGCTTCTTGGTGCAAGGGAGGAAGCGGTTTTTCTTGCTCTTGGGAAACGTTGGGTTCAAATCCGCCGGGAAGCTGTTGTTGTGCGGCAATCTGCAAAAGCTGTTGCAGGACGTCGGTGAGTTGTTCTAGGGTGACTTGCGAGTTAAACATCGGGGCAGGCTGCCCGGCAATGACAGCGACAGCAGCGGGCACGCCCTGAATCTGAAATGCTTGACCGATTTCCGGTTGCTTGGTGATATCAACGGTTGCAAGCAACAAATTGCCCTGCGCCGAGTTCACCAACTTTTCCATGTTTTCTACGGTCTCTAACGACGCCGGAGAATGCTCGGCATACATCGCGAAGACTACTGCGCCCTGCGATGATAGCTGGACAAATTTTTGAAAATCCTCACCGGATTCAACTTCAAATCGCCAGGTAGGTTCATCGCCTGCAGATTGAGATGTTTCTTCAGCTGCTGGTGCGGTTGAAAATTCTGAGAGATCCGGGGCGTTTCGTACAGAGGCGGGGAGGTCAATATTTTGGTTAGCTTCGTGCGGTGATTCAGACATCATATTCTCCTTATAGTTCTCACGAACTCATCTATCTTATCTGAGCTCTTAGAATGAACTTTCTTCAGTTATCCTGCCAAATCCGCCCTCTTTTATGGGCTAAAAGAATCAATTCTTGCGATGGGCTGAATCTCAAAAGCTACAGTAGATGTCAGACTAATATTTTTCGATGAGATGAGCCCCATGCCCCAGCTAAAAACTGATGCTTCAAATTTTATGAGCCATCTGAGACACCTTGCGGCAGCGCAGCGTAAGAAATATCAAAAGCTACCGCAGATTCCCGGTGCCCAGCCTAGGCCGCGGTTTGATCCACCGACCAACTCTTCGGTACGTGCAGAATCTGACTTTGCTTTCTCTGGCAACTCTGCCGAGCACGAAGCTCGCCTCTCTGCTCAGCCGGTTCAACATTATTCTCTCAGCAACCCGGTTCTTGCAGGTTTCATGCTGACGGTCGGTGTGGGTCTTGCTCTGCTGGGTTGGTATATTCTGACCAATGTGGGGGCTCTCTCCGGGTGGATTGTTGGCGCACTTTTCATTGCTCTGGGTCTTGATCCGGCGGTGCGACGTCTGGAAAAAATGGGCTTACCTCGCATTGCCGGTGTTGCTCTCGTCGTTTCGATATTTGCCCTGGCCGTCGTGGGCTTAGTTTCTTGGGTTGTTCCTAAAATCGCCAACCAAACTGTGCAGTTTATTAGCGACTTTCCCCATGAGTTCGATCAATTTCTGAATTCAGATTTTTTCTCTTCGATTGATCGCCAGTGGGGGGTACGCCACATAGTCGATGAGGCAGTGACGCAGGCAACCGGAGAGTTTACTGCCGATTCAAATGCGGTAGGCAGTTTTCTGAATAATCTCGTCGACGCAGGCTCAATGCTTGCGAACATCATCACCGGCACCATTATCGTGCTGATTCTTTCGCTCTACTTCCTCTCCTCTTTGCCCCTGATGAAAGCATGGTTCGTGCGGCTCACCCCCGCTTCACGACGCACCCGTGTCAGCGCCTTGACAGAAAGTATTACCGGCGCTGTCGGACATTACGTGGCTGGTCAGGCTATTGTCGCGCTGCTCAACGGTACGTTCGCCTTTATCGTTATGCTCATCATCGGCGCACCGTTCCCCCAGCTTCTCACGCTCTTTGTGGTCATACTGGCTTTCATTCCGCTCATCGGTGGCGTCTCCGCTGGGGTACTGGTCTCGCTGGTATGTCTGTTGGATAGCTGGCAAACTGCGCTTGCTTTTGCGATTCCTTACTTTATTTATCTTCAGGTGGAGGCTTACTTCATCTCGCCCCGCATTATGTCAAAGGCGGTGGCTGTACCCGGTGGTATTGCCATCATCGCAGTTGCTGCCGGGGGCGCACTGTGGGGTGTGCTTGGTGCGCTCATCGCTATCCCTGTGGCTGCTTCTTTGCTCATCTTGGTTAAAGAAGTTCTTGTACCCCGGCAGGACGAACATTAGAACCCAGCGCAGGCACCTACCATTTGCTGCGTGTCTGCCAGCATTTGCTATGCCAGTGACGCCGCTCCTCAATAGCTCGATCTTTGCCAAACATGTGGTCTTCGCGCCAAATGACGAGGTGCGCGGTACGTGGAGGTATCTTCCGCCCGCACTCAGGGCAGATATAGGTTTTGAGCGCGTTGACCGCCGGCATAAACTGAATAAACCAGTCGCCATCGAAACTGTGTTCTACATAGGGTGCGGGGTCCAGAATTCTAGAAATATCTCTGCCCTGCGGCATGGCTTTCTGCCATTTAGAGGGCTTCTGACCAGAATTTGAAGAACGACCGCGGGATCCTGAACGTTTAGGCATAGTACATATTGTGGCATAGTTGATGAGCTTCATTCGGGCTGCTTCCAACTCTGCTGAGCTGTTAGAGTTATGGAGTGCGTCTTGTAATAGCTGAATGTTCCGTAGATTATGTAGGTCGGCTCAAAGCCCACCTCCCCCGAGCTACCCGCTTGCTCATGGTAAAAAATGATGGTTCCGTTCTGATTCACTCAGACGGTGGCTCTTATAAACCGTTGAACTGGATGAGTCCTCCTGCAACTATGCACGTTGCTGACCGAGAAGAATTAGCGAGATCTACTACTTTTGAATTGGAAGATGACCCTGATATCCAGGAGCTCTGGCGCGTTCAGGCGGCTAAATCCGATGATTATCTGCTGATTCGCGTCTACGGCGTGGTGGGAGAGCTCTCTCATGATTTAGGTGTTGATCCCGGTTTAATCAAGGACGGTGTTGAAGCCGATTTGCAACGCCTACTCGCTGAACAAATCGAAGTCTTAGGTAGTGGATACCGGCTCGTGCGCCGCGAATATCCAACTGCTATTGGGCCAGTCGATATTCTCGCGCGGGATTCTCAGGGTGCAGCTATAGCTGTGGAACTCAAGCGCGTGGGCGACATCGACGGTGTCGAGCAGTTGACCCGCTATCTTGAATTGCTCAATCGAGATCCCCTGCTCTCCCCCGTCAAAGGTATTTTCGCCGCTCAGAAAATCAAGCCTCAGGCACGGGTACTCGCAGAAGACCGTGGTATCCGGTGCGTCAGCTTAGATTACGATGCCATGCGCGGAGTCGACGACGTCGATTCTAGGCTCTTCTAAAACTTCCGCCATCGTCGTTGATGCGCATATGTAATCTTCATCCATAGACACCACATAAAAAAGAACCCCTCCTGTTAGGAGGGGTTCTTTTGCTGGTGGACTCGCGCTAGATATTAGCGTGCTTTGCAGCGATAATGACCTTGTTGTTAGACACGGTCAAGAAGCCTTCATGAAGACGAGTCACAATCTTTTCACCGGAAACCGGTTCAATGATGAGTTCGCCGTCTTCAGCAAGCAAAGCCATGGTCGGAATATGCCCGGACATAATTCCGATATCACCGTCAAGAGTACGAGCACGAACGTACTTCGCTTCTCCCGTCCACACTTTTTTCTCACGAGAGACTACTTCGACGTTGAGTGCCATGATTACTTGGCTCCAGTCTGTGCCTTGAGTTCTTCGTACTGACGCATGACGTCGTCCATGCCACCAATGTTGTAGAACGCCTGCTCGGGAATGTGGTCTACATCGCCGCGGCAAATCATCTGGAATGATTCAATGGTGTCCTTAATGGGAACAGTTGAACCCTCAACACCGGTGAACTGCTTAGCAGTGTAGGTGTTCTGGGAGAGGAACTGCTCGATGCGACGTGCACGAGAAACAACGACCTTCTGTTCTTCGGAAAGTTCGTCCACACCAAGGATCGCGATGATGTCCTGGAGTTCCTTGTTTTCCTGAAGAATTGCCTTCACCTGGATTGCGGTGTCGTAGTGTTCCTGACCGATGTACTGAGGATCCAAAATACGTGAAGTGGAAGTCAGCGGATCGATTGCGGGGTACAGACCACGAGCTGCAATCGCACGGTTCAACTCGGTGGTTGCATCGAGGTGAGCGAAGGTAGTTGCCGGAGCGGGGTCGGTATAGTCATCCGCTGGAACGTAAATTGCCTGCATAGAGGTAATGGAGTGACCACGGGTTGAAGTAATGCGCTCCTGCAAAAGGCCCATTTCATCAGCCAAGTTGGGCTGGTAACCCACAGCTGAAGGCATACGACCGAGAAGGGTAGAAACTTCTGAACCAGCCTGAGTGAAGCGGAAGATGTTGTCAATGAACAACAAAACGTCCTGGTTCTTTACATCGCGGAAGTATTCCGCCATGGTCAGACCGGTCAAAGCTACGCGCAGACGAGTTCCTGGGGGCTCATCCATCTGACCGAAAACGAGTGCGGTGTCTTTGAGAACACCTGCTTCTTCCATTTCAACCCAGAGGTCGTTACCTTCACGGGTACGCTCACCAACACCAGCGAATACCGAGGTACCACCGAAGTTACGAGCAACACGGGTAATCATTTCCTGAATCAGAACGGTCTTGCCCACGCCAGCGCCACCGAACAGACCAATTTTACCGCCCTTGATGTAGGGGGTCAGAAGGTCGATTGACTTGATGCCAGTTTCCAGCATTTCGGTGGAGCCTTCGAGCTGTGCAAAGCTGGGAGCCTTACGGTGAATTCCCCAGCGCTCGTCGGCATGAATTTCTGAGTTATCTACGTCAAGAGCATCGCCCAAAACGTTGAAGATGTGACCCTTGACGCCGTCGCCCACGGGAACAGAAATCGGAGCGCCGGTGTCCTGAACAGACTGACCGCGGACAAGTCCGTCGGTAGCCTTGAGAGAGATTGCGCGCACGAGTGAGTCGCCGAGGTGCTGTGCAGTTTCAAAGGTGATGCTCTGGGTTACGCCGCCGATAGTAATTTCAGCGGTAAGAGCGTTGTAAATGTCCGGTACCTGACCGGCAGGGAACTCAACGTCGACCACAGGGCCGATGACGCGCGCGATGCGGCCAGTAGCGCCCTGAGTCGGCGTGGTTGCCGATTCATTCAGAGTGGAGGTCATTGTTCTCACTTACCTGTATAGAGAAAGTTGAATAAGTATCTTCGATATTAGGAGGCGGCGAGGGCGTCTGCGCCGCCCACGATCTCGGAAATCTCGTTGGTGATTTCTGCCTGACGAGCGTTGTTCATGAGTCGGGTGTATTTCTTCACCAGTTCGTCTGCGTTATCGCCGGCAGACTTCATAGCGCGCTGGCGAGATGCCAGCTCACTTGCTGCTGCTTCGAGCAAGCAAGCGTAAAGTCGTGAGGCAATGTAACGGGGCAACAGCTCATCAAGAACTTCCTGCGGGCTCGGTTCAAAGTTGAAAGCTGCGTTCTGATCTACCAGAGCATCCTCAATCTCTTCGCCGGGTACAATTTCGTCACCGATACGCTTGGTATCTGCAACTGCCAAAGGCAACATACGCAGAATCTTCGTTTCCTGAGTCACCATCGAGATGAACTCTGTGTAGACAATGTGAAGATCATCCACACCGCCCTCTTCGTAAGGGCGAGCGAAAGCGTCAAGCAGAGCTTCACGCATTTCAACAGCCATCTCTACGTTGGGGCTATCGGTATTTCCTTCCCACGAACGTTCATAGTCGCGCTCACGGAATTCGAAGTAAGACTTCGCTTTACGTCCTACGAGGAACAGCTGAACTTCGCGCCCTTCGCTACGAAGCTTCTCAATCAGGCCTTCAGTCTTTTTCAGGACTGAAGAAGAGTAAGAGCCTGCGAGACCGCGATCGCTGGTCAAGACCAGAACTGCAGAGCGGCGGTGCTGAGCATTTTTATCGCTAATCAAGGGGTGCTTGATAGAACCCTGGGCAGCAATAGCAGTAACAGCCTTAGTCAAAGCAGCAGCATAGGGGCTAGCCGCATCCGCGCTCTGACGTGCCTTGTTAATACGAGAGGTCGCGATCATCTCCATCGCCTTGAAGATTTTCTTCATGGACGACGTCGAAGCAATCTTTTGGCGGTAAACCCTAATCTGGGCTCCCATAGAGCTTCCTTTCTTCCTCAGTGGGCGTTGTCTTCTCCTTCACTGGAGAAGACAACGCTACTGCGGAGTAATCGCTAACCGATGGTTTCCTGAGAGACTTCCGAGTCAGAAACAGGCTTGTGCTCTTCATGGCCAGCTTCTACAAGGTGGCTTGAGCCCTGTGAACGGAAATCACGCTTGACAGCTTCAACGCTTGCCTTCAGCTCGGCGACGGTGTCGTCTTCGAGCTTTCCGGTTTCAGCAATGTTCTTCAACGCGTTGCCGTGACGACGGAGGTAGTTGATGTATTCCTTCTCGAAGCGAAGAACATCTGAAACCTCGATGTCATCCAGGTAGCCGTTAGTACCTGCCCAGATGGAAGCCACCTGATCCTCAACGGAGTAAGGAGAGTATTGGGGCTGGCGCAGAAGTTCGGTGAGGCGAGCACCGCGGGTAAGCTGCTGCTTGGAAGCGTCGTCCAAGTCAGAAGCGAACATTGCGAATGCTTCCATCGCACGATACTGAGCCAAATCAAGCTTCAGGGTACCTGAAACTTTCTTCATTGCCTTCGTCTGTGCAGCGCCACCGACGCGGGAAACCGAGATACCTACGTCAACAGCGGGACGCTGGTTGGCGTTGAACAAATCGGACTGGAGGAAGATCTGACCGTCGGTAATGGAAATAACGTTGGTCGGAATAAAGGCGGAAACGTCGTTAGCCTTGGTTTCAATAATCGGGAAGCCGGTCATCGATCCTGCGCCCAGCTCATCAGAGAGCTTTGCACAACGCTCGAGCAAACGAGAGTGTAGGTAGAAGACGTCGCCGGGGTATGCTTCGCGTCCTGGAGGTCGGCGAAGAAGAAGTGAAACGGAGCGGTAAGCTTCAGCTTGCTTGGACAGATCATCAAAGATAATCAGGACGTGTTTGCCGCCGTACATCCAGTGCTGACCAATGGCAGAACCGGTGTAGGGAGCAAGGTACTTGAAGCCAGCTGCATCTGATGCAGGAGCTGCAACGATGGTGGTGTATTCAAGTGCGCCGTGAGTTTCAAGAGTCTGGCGAACAGCTGCGATAGTGGAAGCCTTCTGTCCCACAGCAACGTAGATGCAACGAACCTGCTTGGATGGATCACCAGTTGCCCAGTTAGCCTTCTGGTTGATGATAGTGTCCACTGCAATAGCGGTCTTACCGGTCTGGCGGTCACCAATAATGAGCTGACGCTGACCACGACCAATCGGGATCATCGCGTCAATTGCCTTCATACCGGTCTGAAGGGGCTCGTGTACGGACTTACGCATGGTAACGCCCGGTGCCTGAAGCTCCAACGCACGGCGGCTTTCGCTCTGGATTTCGCCTAGGTCGTCGATAGGCTGACCCAGTGGATCAACGACGCGACCGAGGTAGCCTTCACCAACGGGTACAGAAAGCACTTCACCAGTGCGGTGGACTTCCTGGCCTTCTTCAATACCGGTGAAGTCGCCCAAGACGATAACACCAATTTCGCGGGTGTCGAGGTTTAGTGCAAGACCAAGAGTGCCGTCTTCAAAACGGAGCAACTCGTTAGCCATTGCAGAAGGAAGACCCTCGACGCGGGCAATACCGTCAGATGCTGACGATACGCGACCCACCTCTACTCGTTCTACATTGCCGGGTTCGTAAGACGCCGCGAATTCATTTAGCGCATTACGGACTTCATCGGCATTGATGGTCAAATCGGCCATCTGTGTCCCTGCTCTCCTTATACATGATTTCCAACTCTGCTTCGAGAGGTGAAAATCGAAAACTTGCTTTATACAGTTACGTTCCCGTCCACAATTTGCTGTGTACGGGAACGGGGCCGTACACGTGTATCTGCTAAATCAGTGTGTTGACTATCGCTGGGTGAGTGCTCGATTGAGATCGGAAAGTCGAGTCTGAACGGTGCCGTCCATCATGTCGTCTCCTACCTGCACTCGCAGCCCACCAATAAGCGATGGGTCAACAGAAATATCTAGCTTCAGTTCTTTGCCATAAGCGTTGGAAAGACCAGAACGAAGTTTCTCGATCTGGGCTTCTGACAAGGGTCGTGCTGTTGAAACACGTGCAATGGAACGGTTCTGTTGTTTGACGATAATATCGACAAACTTCTCGGCCAATCGCGCAGGTGTTGCCCCGCGAGGCGCCTTTGCGACGCGTTCAATGAGCAACTTACCCTCAGCAGATTGGGGGTTACCGCCCAGGACCAAAGCCAGCTTCTGTTTAGCGTCGTTAGATGCACGTTCTTCAGTCAGTGCGGTCTGCGCTTCTGCTAAATCGTCCACAGAATTGATAAAGGTCAACAATTCGTTGATAACGTTTTCAAGACCCTGAACGCCGTTGTTCGCTTCTGCTGAATAAGCTGAAGCTTCAACTGCTGCTTGTTCAAGAGAATCTGCAAGATCGCGTTCGTTAGACCAGCGTGCCGAAGCTGCTGCCTGTACTACCTTGATTGCCGATTCTGAAATCTTGCCACCGAAAATGGTGGAGCAAATGCTTGCGCGACTGTCTGCCGAACGGGAAGGGTCTGTTAGTCCACGGCGCAAACCACCGTTTTCATCCAGAACATCGACTACAGCAAATAGTTCTTGAGCGAGATGATCAGGGTTTGCACCAATATTGGCGGCTAGTACCTGTTCAACTTTCTTCAATGATTCAGTAGATACTCCTGCCATTACCGAGTAGCACCTGCATTCTGCTTTTCGGTTTCTAGGTCAGCAAGAAAACGATCTACCACACGAGCCGATCGCTCATCATCATTAAGGGATTCGCCCACAATCTTTCCAGCCAGTGCAGTTGCCAAAGTTCCAACTTCCGAACGGAGTGAAACGGTAGCTGCTGCGCGTTCTGCCTCGATTGATTTGTGTGCATTTTCGGTAATGCGCTGCGCTTCAACAGCGGCGCGTTCCTTGGATTCAGCAATAATTGCATCACCTTCGGCGCGTGCTTCTTCACGAATTTTCTGAGCTTCCAGACGAGCGCTTTCGAGCTGCTGGTTGTACTCTTCGCGTGCTGCTGCGGCTTCAGCCTGAGCTTTTTCAGCCTTTGCAAGACCGCCCTCAATCGCTTCCTTACGATCCTGATAGATCTTTTCGAACATCGGGAAAACGTATTTGGCAACGATGAAGAAGAGGATCAGGAACCCAATGAGCGTAATGACCATTTCCCAAACATTTGGGATAAGAGGGTTTGTTGCACCCTCGGCAGCCATCAAATATGACATAGGGAAAATTCCTGTTCTATAGATTGGTCAGTTAGGACTCTCGTCGATTAGACGATGAAGGCCAGAACCAGACCAAGAATTGCCAAAGCTTCAACCACTGCGAAGCCCATGAACAGCATAGGCTGCAGGGTGCGCTGGGATTCAGGCTGGCGAGCAACAGAAGTCATGTATGCAGCGAAGATCAGACCCACGCCGATACCGCCACCAATAGAAGCGAGGCCGTAACCAATTGCGTTCAAGGAGCCGGTAAGTTCCATGTTGTTTCCTTTCAACAGTGCTCACAAAATAGGATGTGTGTAATGAGCAGAGTTTTGATTTATGCAATTACTACCCGCGGGTGCGGGTCGTTTTAATTCATCGAGTGTGGATTCACTCGAGAAAACTTTTAGTGGCCTTCGGAGACCGATCCCTGGATGTACACAGCCAGTAGCAACGCAAAGATGTATGCCTGGATGCACTGGATGAGGAATTCGAGGAAGTAGAGGAAGATACCCAGAGCAATCGAAGCTACCGAACCAACCGCAGCGATACCCCCTACCTCAATGATGAGGAACTGGGTGAGAGATGCTGCCACCATCATCGCAAGGTGACCACCGAACATGGTTGCGAACAAACGCAGAGCGTGAGTAACGGGGCGGATGATGAGGTTCGAAAGGAACTCGATGGGAATCAAAATGATGTATAGAACGGGAGGGACGCCAGGAGGCATGGTGAGATCGCGGAAGAAGCCACCCAATCCCTTTCGCTTAATGCCTACCCCGACCCATACAAAGTAACCAACAGCTGCGAGAACATAGGCAGAACCAGCGTGGCTAAGAGTGGGAAGCTGGAAGAAGGGAATTGAACCGTAAAGATTGTTCACCAGAATGAAGAAGAAAGCGGTGAAAAGCAAAGGAACGAATGGCTTGAAGTGGTGAGCCCCAATAAGTTCTTTACCTAAGGAGTTACGGACAAAGCCGTAACCCATTTCGGCAACAAACTGATTCTTACCGGGAACCATCGCACGCTTGCGACCTGCCCAGAGGAAATAACCCGCAACGATAACGACGGACAGCAGAACAAGAAGCATCTGCTTGCCAAAGCCGAATGAACCGACGGTGAAAAGATCCGGAAGATGCATTTCCTCCACCGATGGAGGAACATATCCGGCGGCTGTTACGAGCCCGTTTTCAATCAAGGCAAGTCCTTTCTTGCTTTGTGTGCCAACCGCTGTTTGCAGCTGTCTTCATCAAGTTAAGTTGTGTGTGATTCGATGAAAAATTTAAGAAGTTTTGCGATGTTGCATGTGGTAGTAAACCAGGTAGAAACCGCCTGCGGCTCCTATCAACGCTCCAAGCCAAACTATCCATCGCGTGCCCAAAAGAAGGTCCAGCCCATAGCCTACCAAACTCCAGAACGCTATGCCGATTACGACATAGAGTAAGGTCATGAAAGCGCCAGAAATTCCTCCACCAGAAACCAGTTCACCGGCACTACGGAGCTCTTTGTCGCCGTCCCACCATTTCTTTTGGCTTTGGTTCACTGAATCCCCTGAAATTTGTATTTAGTCATGAGCATCGAAGTACAAAATTCTCATTTTCATGATGGTCCGCATGCTCCCCCCAAGCCAGAGAAGAACCGTAAGAATCGCCCCTGTCAAAAACCATCCGTTCAGGATTAACCGCGGAAGAGGAACCAGAAGCAACAGACCAAAACCAATAAGAACTTTGATGATGTAGGTAGCCATCAGTGCTCTAGCAACTTCAGAAAGTGCTTTCTTTTCAGCACGCTGAGCTACCAGGATATCGATGGCGAACCAAAGATAGACTAGTGCGAACCCCGATAGCAGACCTAGCATACCTGCCCAGCCATCGATGATTGCACCAACCATAGTACCTGCCAGAACTAGCGGAATACATAGTTTTGTGACAAATCGGAGAATATTTTTCCACTGAGTTGGTGTGCTATGTGCGCTCATGAATTTTTCTTCGAAAAGCGTCGAATAAGAGCAGGAAGGCTCAGATAGAGAGCAACCAAAGCTAGGACCAGGAGCCCTGCTCCGAGAGCGTCCTGGGTTTCATAAGGCAGTGCCACGACAGCAATGAGAGAAATCAGAACAGTGAAGCACGCGACCACCACAGAAGACCCCACATGGCTTAGACCGACGTCGGTCAGCCGCTGGTAGACGTGGGTGCGATGCGGTTTATACCACTGCTCCCCCCGTGCCATTCTGCGCAAAAGTGTGAACCCAGTATCTGCCAAATAAATCATGACCGGCGAAAGAATATATTCAACATAGACCCCAGAGAGGAAAGCACCCACTGCCATGGAGGCAATAGCACCTCCCAGGAAGTAACTACCGGCGTCCCCCAAAAAGACATTTTTCCCGGTTCGAATATTCCAAGGCAGAAAAGCCACATATGCGAAAGCTACAGCGGCTCCCGCAGCAACGAGCCAGGGCAATCCGCTAATCCAGCCTGAGTAGGAATAAAATCCGCCAACAACCAATCCATGTAGACCAGAGATTCCGTTAACCCCGTCCATAAAGTTCACCACGTTGATATACGCGGCGACCGCAAAAACCCCCAGAGGTATCCACCAAATGGAGGTATGGAGGGCAAAAGTGATAGCAACACTGACTACGAGCCCAATGAGCAATTGCACCAGGAAGCGTACGCGAATGGAAACCCCGCGAAAATCCTCCATCCAACCTAGGAAACCCGATGTCACCATGCCGAATAAAACGGCTAATGCTACGGATCGATCGCTGGGAATGAGCCCGGAAACAAGTGCTACTACGAAACCCGCCATAGCGGCTACGGCAGTTGCCAGACCCATGCCTCGGAAAACCGGTTCGACGTGAGAAGAACGCGCAGTTGGAATGTCCACTAGATTCCAGCGGTGCAAGAGAGGTTTAACAAAAAACGGTAACAACAGGCCCAACACTAGAGCGACCAGGGCAGGAACCACCATCACGGGTGCTTGTATGGATAATCCCGGCATTATTGTTGCCCCCGATGCTCATCTCGCTGATAACCGCGCGATGCTAGATAGTTAGTGTGCCACGTAGAATAATCCAGTTCTTCCGGCGAAAGTGGCGGCGTTTGCGCGTGAGAAATATAAGGATTTTTCTCGCTCTGTTCCATCTTTTCGTCTTTGCCAAAGAGAACTTCTTCAAGCTTTTCACCCGGGCGCATCTGAGTAATTTCAATATCGACGTCGTACCGCTCGTAAAGACGGCGAAGGTTCTCCGCCACGTCGTAGATGCGTACGGGCTTGCCCATATCGAGCACCATAACATCCCCAGAATTCCCAATGGATCCTGCGAGCATGACGAGCATGCAAGCATCGGGGATAAGCATAAAGAAGCGAGTCGCATCTCGGTGGGTCACAGTAATGGGTCCGCCGTCTTTAATCTGCTGAGTAAAGATGGGCTTGACTGAACCTCGCGACCCAAACACATTGCCGAAGCGAACCGACACATACCGTCGTCCGGTCTGTTGCCCGAACCAGCTGGTGAGCTTTTCTGCAGTGCGCTTTGACTGTCCTAGAGCTGTCGTAGGATCGGCGGCTTTATCGGTTGAAACATTAACAAATACTTCAACTTCAACTGAAGCTGCAGCTTCAAGCACATTTTTCGTACCCAGAGTATTAGTTTTCCAGGCTTCCTTGGGGTAAGCCTCAAGTGCAGATACATGTTTAAGTGCTGCGGCGTGGAAAACTACGTGAGGTCTCCGCTCTTCAAATACCGCGTCGATAGCCTCTGCATCACGAATGTCTGCCAAAATGATGCAATTATCATCCAGGGCAGTACTACCCAGCAAAGAATATTTGCTTTCCATCAGCAAAGTTTCATCATGATCGAGCAACATCAGTTCTTCGGGGTTGTACTTGATAATTTGCCGGCACAATTCTGATCCAATTGAGCCACCGGCTCCTGTGACAAGCACCCTTTTCCCCGTGATGTAGGAGCTAATATCCTCGTCATTGATGTCGTAATCAATCTTGCCGCGGACTCCTTCAATAATCATGCGGTTTGCATCTTCAGGCTCACCGTCAGATCCTGCAGTGAGTTCAGATATCATGCCGGTGATTTTGTGTACCTGCACGTCGAGTTCCCGCATCTTCAAAGCAAGACGCTCAAAAGATTTTTCGTGGGGGTCACTCATCGCATAGAAAACTTTGCTGACGCCATAGCGTTTGACTAACGTGGGAAGATCGGTTCCCCGTCCAATAACATTCACCGAATGAATACGAGCGTTACGCAGCGCAGGATCGTCGTCCACAATTCCAACCGGCATGTACTGGCTTTCAGGATCCGACATGAGAGAAGCGACCAACGACCGCCCTACAAAGCCGCCGCCATAGACGATAACCGGTTCACTTTTTTCCGAATCTGGACGATTCATAATGTCTTCAACAATGCGCTTGGCATAACGCATAATCATCATCGCCATGATGGCAAAAGGGAAAGCAATAATGACCACTGACCGAGGTACATCAATATGCCAGGCAAAAAGCAGAAGCACAATCTGAATGACGATTATGTCCACTACCACTACTGGGTAGAGCAGCATTGCCTCCGAAAAACTACCGTAGGAGAAACGGTTGCGATAGAGCCCCAGCGCATAACCCAAACCCAGCTGAATAAGTACGGCCAGAGCAGCTACAATCACCAGCCCAGAGGGATTGATGAGATCAGCATCGCCATAGCGCAAAAAGAAACCGATGGGTAGAGCAATCAGCCAAGCTAGTGCGTCCAAGAACATCTGCACAAACCGCCACCAGGGTTTACGATCCGTATTAGGCTGTTCGACGACTGGAATAGATTGAGTCGTAGGAGAAGCCATAGACTATTTCTCCTTACTTTGAGGTTGCTCAGGGGTGGAAGCCGCTGAGGATTCGGTGAAGAATCGACGGAACAATTTCTGCCTCAAGCTCAGTGGGATAAACCGATATGCCGAACGTACCAAGAGATTTTGTGCGACGCGCGGTGCGGAAACAACATGCCCACGATAGAGCCGTTTTTGCACCTGAATATCCTGTTTGAGTGCCTGCACTCCCCCGCGCTTTGTATATGCACCCACTTCAGTGCGGTACTTCACCAATGGTTGGGGTAGGTTCTTCAAACCATACCCTGCTTGGTTGAGCCTTGCCCATAGCCAGTAATCTTCTGCACCAGGTACTTCTTCATAACTACCTACCGATAGCACTGCTGACTTCCTGAACATCACAGTCGGATGAAAGATTGGATTTCGTTGAGGAAGCACACGGGCTATTTCCAAAGACGTACAGGTTGCTTTCCGCACAGCCAGCTCTTTTTGTCCTGAGGCATCTACTTCGTACAGAGCACTTCCCAGGACGGCAAGGTTGGTTCCTGTCATCGCCTCAAGCTGTTCCTCAAAACGCTCGGGGAGGGATATATCGTCGGAATCTGCTCGAGCCACAAGTTCAAACTTACAAGCCTGCAGTCCAAGATTGAGCGCTGAGGCTAAACCACTGTTTTCAGGTTGGCGGACGATAGTGAAATCTGTGAGTTTCTCCGAGACAGCAAGAGATTCCCATTTTTCAAGAATGGCGTTAAGCTCAGGAGTTAACGGACCATCGGCCACCACAACAAACTGATGTGGCCGCACTGTCTGATCTCGAAGATTTGAGGCAATCGCTTGGTCCAAATACAGGGGATTATCCTGGGCATAAGTGCTCATTAGCACGGAAAACGGAGGATTTTCCTCTTGCTGGATGTTTTGTTCCCTCCATTGCTGAGCGAAGCGTGGAAACTCCAATTCATAGATCCCCTGCAACACTTCATCGTTAGACCGGAAAGGAACCAGCGCATCTTTGATACCCCGAGCAAGGTAAGTCAGATAGGTCTTCTTATCATCGGTACGCAACACCGTAGTAATCCACAGACGAAGGGTAGAACCCCCATACAGAAATTTTTCCAGCGGAGTGAGGGTACGTCGTCGACAAAAAAGCCACAACTTATTGCGTACGTCATTATAGAATCGCGGTCCCGGATTGAAATCAGTATTGCCCGCGCTCTTGGTGTGGTGGATAACCACAGATTGAGAAGTCGCGATAGCATCTCTGCCATGCGCTAACCGTGTCGTATATTCGAAGTCATCATTCCAAATGAAGAAATCTGCGATAGGTAAGCCTTCGCGGCGCATGACTGCCGCATCCATCATTACTGACACGAAAGACGCCGATCGAATTGGGCGTGCGCCCACGACTCTTGCCCGGGAAAATTCAGCAGCTGAAGCACCGAATTTAGTACGCATCGTATTCATCGGATGATCACGGCCATCTGTCCACTCCACCTTTGATGCTACAAATGCAGGATGCTCCCCATGTGCCCCTCGGTAGTTAGACCAGGCTTTGACAGCTTCACTCAGAGTACTCTCGGTGGGTTCTGTGTCGTCGTCCATGACCCAGACCAAATCAGCTTGATGCCGCACCAGAGCACGATCAATACCAACCGTGAACCCGCCAGCTCCCCCAAGATTTTTGGAAAGATTGACGATGTCGACAGGTAACGAATATTCCAAGTTCTCTAGATATTCTGCGGTACCGTCGGTTGAAGCATTATTGATAATTACTACTGCGGCAGGTAGTTGATCTCCAGATGCAATACCTTTCAAGGTCACCGGTAACAATTCCTGCCGGTTATACGTCACCACTACCGCAACAACCCGAGGGCTCGCTTCATGAGCCATTTCGCTCTGTATCTTAGGTGAAGTCATAACGAGGAGACCGATTCCTTTCGGTAGCCTGCATCCGGGGCAGATGCGGGAGAAACTCAAACTATCGCAGCACATACATCAGAAAAAATATTTGAGTTCAAAGAACTTACGATAGTTCAACTCATTTAGTTTACTGAATCGGTGCTCTGTGTTCACTCTGATTGCCTGTTCACTCGCTAAAAGTCTGCTGTGTTTAGTACAAATTCTCTGCAGATATGTGCGAAAGTTAGTCATGAAAGTTTATATAAACTCTTCTTCCCTTTGAAAGGATCGATATGTCGGTATCTGCATGGAAAGTAATCGGTGCAAGCGGATTTGTTGGGTCTTCGATTCTGACCCGTCTTAAAATTGATGGTATCGAAGCAGATCCCATCGAGGCCCCACGCCTGGCAACCAGCCAACGTGATGCAAATCAAATTATTCGCGATGCTCGCAAGCTCGAAGGCATTATCGATTCTCTTGCGGATTCTTTTGCAGGTGCCGAAGTAGTCATAAATGCTTCCGGCTTGGCAGCTCCGAACCAGCAGGACATAGCTCCCTTGCTGGGTGCAAACGCATTGCTTCCCGCCGTCATTGCTATTGCTGCTCAGCGTACCGGAGTGAAAAGACTCATTCATCTTTCCTCTGCCGCTGTTCAGGGGCCCCGCCCCGTTCTCGATGATTCTCCACGCACCGAGCCATTTTCTGCATATTCTTATTCCAAGGCACTGGGTGAAGATGTTCTCTTACGCATCGCAGATTACGTAGAAGAAAAAGCCGCCGCCGGCGTAGCTCCAGGCTCTGCCAATTCCTCGTTCCCCGCTGCCCCCTCGTTTTCTCCCGCTTCAGTTTCGGCTCACCACGCGTTAGAGACGTGCATCGTTCGTGCAACCAGCGTGCAAGGGGCAGGACGGCGCACCACCGAATCTTTTGCTAAATTTTCTTCATCTCCTTTGGCTTCAGTAGCCGGATCCGGCAGTTATAAATCCCCTGTTTCGTCCTCCTACGCTCTGGCAGAATTCGTTTCGATGCTCGGCCAGTTTTCCGGCGAGTTGCCGAGGATTGTGGTTCAGCCGTGGGAAGGAACCACCTGTGAATCTGTCATTGTTGACGCCGGACGGCGTCGCCCCCTCCACATCCCTGCCCCACTCTGCACCGTGGCAGTGAAAGCCGGGTATGCTCTATCCGGACTTTTGAATGATAGATTGCAGGGCTCAGTACGCAGGGCAGAGGTCATGTGGTTTGGTCAGGACGTCGACGATTCCTGGGCACGAGAGAATGGTCTGCTCCCCCAACACCGTGTACAAGAAGTCCTACGATCAGCCCATTTAGGGTTAGGCAAAAAATATGATCGAAAATTCAAAAAAGACAAATAGAACATCAATATATCGGGTGCATCAGTTCAGATGCACCCGATATATTTGTGAGGCCTTAGGCTACTCGTTAGATTTATGGGAATCAGCATCGTCAAAGAGAAGTTTGCGGGCATCACTTTGAGAAAGTGGTTTAACGGCTGCTTCCCTTCGTGCGATTTCCTGGCGAATACTTTCCTTGGTGCGCATTTGATCTACGCGTGCAGTACCCTGCCCACCTTCAACAAGATGGGCATTGAAAGATCCGGCTGCAGGGGCAGAAGCACGCGGCCCATCGCCCAATCCCACTGGGGCAGAAGCTGTAGGACTCTCTGCTTCTTCAACCAATGAACTAGCTACCCGGCGCTCTTCCGCGCGCTCAGCAGTGGACTGTCGATTCTCGGCTTCTAGCTCTTCTTTAGTAATGATAGAAGGCACAACCTGCCGTAGCTCTTCCATGCTAATAGCACCTTCACGAACCACTACGAGTCGGTCTGCAGTGCAGTCAACGATAGTGGAAGGAAGCGCTTCTGCAGGAAGGGCATCTTCATGGGCTCCAATGGGGCGGCGTCCGCCATCAATAATAACTTCGACGTCTTCGCCCAATTGTTCAGAGGCTGCCTCAGCGGTAGTTGCAGCATGTTGCCCGGTCTTATTGGCAGAAGAAACCGCTAACGGCCCAATCTCCCTCAGAAGCTGGATTGTCAAAGGATCGTTAGGCACACGCAACGCTACTGTTCCCTGGGTCTCCCCCAAATCCCAGCTCAAAGACGGCTGCGAATAAAGAATGAGAGTCAAAGCACCCGGCCAGAATTTACGAGCAAGCGCAATGGCATCGTCAGAAACTTCATCGGCAAGACCGGGCAGAACAGCTTCATCAAAAATCAAAACCGGAGGCGGCATAGTGCGTGACCGCCCCTTCGCTGCCAGTAGCGTACTGACGCCGGCATGCGAGAACGCATCAGCCGCGATACCGTACACGGTATCAGTGGGTAGCACAATGGCTTTATTCTCGCGCAAAGCTACTCGAGCAGCCTCGATAGCTTCATTGCGAACTTCGGTAGTTTCTGTTGAATATACGGTTGCTTTCACGCTGTCATTCTCTCACGTTCAGAGCGGACACAATAGATAAGTGGTTCTGTGATATCGAAAAGAGTCGGAAGACTTAACCAAGATACCCTGCGGTATGGCGGGGTCTGCCCGTTAAATCATCGATAGATTCAATTCTTTCAAACCCAGACTCAGCCAAAATGGTTCGCATGTCTTCACGTTGGGTCTCTGCATGCTCCATGATAAGAAAACCTCCGGGTTTGAGGAGCTCAGCTGCTCGCTGGCAAATAGCGCGAGGAATCTTGAGCCCATCTTCGCTACCTCCGTACAGAGCCATCTGTGGATCGTGCTCGCGTACCTCGGTATCTTGGGGAACAGCACCGTTCGGAATGTAGGGCGGGTTCGAAGCAACAATATCGAAGGTGGATTCGTGTCCTGCTAGAGCACGAGTTGCATCTTCATGGATGAGCTTCACCGCAGTGCCCACAATATTGCGGGTGGTCCACGCTATCGCAAGCTCACTCAGTTCCACCGCAAAAACGGAATGCCCCGGGCGCTCGACGTCGATGCTGGCGGCGATCGCCCCCGAGCCGGTACACAAATCTACAATTTTCAGCGGTGATGTCTTCTGGGAATCCACTTCTGCCAGAACCCGGCTCACTAGCTCTTCTGTCTCAGGGCGAGGGATAAAAACTCCCGGCCCCACAGCCAGCTCTAGTTGCCTGAAATACGCGACGCCGGTCAAATGCTGAAGAGGAATTCTTTGAGCCCTCTCAGCAATAAGGTCGGTAAACCCTTCGGGTGCAGGTGCTCCAATGAGCTCCAGACTCTGTACCCGACCCCGTGAAATACTTTCCCCGCTCGCCTTACTCATGCAGTATGCGGCCAAAAGCTCGGCGTCGACCCTAGGATTCTCTACCCCGGCTTCTGCAAGATACGCCGAAGCCCGGCGAAGAACTTCTTTAAGTTCTTCGCCGGGCAACTGCTCAAATGATTCTGCCAAGACTTAGTTTTCTTCCTGTCCCAGCTGCTCAAGACGGTGTTTCTCATCCACATCAATAGCAGACTGGATAACTGCCTCAAGGTCACCGTTGAGAACCGCATCCAGGTTGTAAGCCTTGTAACCGGTACGGTGGTCGGCAATTCGGTTTTCCGGGAAGTTATAAGTACGGATACGCTCGGAGCGATCCATCGTTTTCACCTGAGAATGGCGCTTTTCAGCGTTTTCCGCGTCAATCTGTTCCTGCTGCCACGCCAACAGACGAGCCCGCAACACGCGCATAGCGGCTTCACGGTTCTGAATCTGAGACTTTTCGTTCTGCATAGCAACCACAATGCCGGTCGGCAAGTGAGTAATACGCACAGCGGAGTCAGTGGTATTCACGGACTGACCACCGGGACCAGATGAGCGGTACACGTCAATCTTCAAGTCATTCTGGGAAATCTCAATTTCCTCAGGCTCATCGACCTCGGGAAAGACCAAAACACCAGCGGCGGAAGTGTGGATACGCCCTTGAGATTCTGTAGCCGGCACACGCTGTACGCGGTGAACGCCACCTTCATACTTGAAATGCGCCCACACGCCATCTGCAGGATCGGTAGAAGAGGTCTTGATAGCAACCTGAACGTCTTTATAGCCGCCCACGTCAGTCATATTGGAAGAAATCATTTCTGTCTTCCAGCCCTTAGACTCTGCGTAGCGAGTATACATACGCAATAGATCAGCTGCGAAAAGGCTTGCTTCGTCGCCGCCTTCACCACCCTTGACCTCAAGAATGACGTTACGACCGTCATCAGGATCGCGGGGAATAAGCAGGTGACGTAAACGCTCGTTAGCCTCGGTCAACTGCTTTTCCAGCTCGGGAACTTCTGCAGCAAACTCGGGGTCTTCTAAAGCCATCTCACGAGCTGCTTCCAAGTCATCGGTGAGCGCACCTACGCGCTTGTAGGCTTCAACAATACCGTTCAGCTCCGAATAGCGACGCCCTAGTTTACGAGCCTTACCCTGGTCTGCGTGCACAGCGGGGTCAGCCAGCTGTTTCTGCAAATCAGCATGCTCATCAAGCAAAGACTGAATTTCGTACAAAATATGCCTTCTTTTAGATCAACGGGATTTAGTTCCCGAATGTCATCACATCAAAAACGCGGCTGAACCGCGCGGGTGCGAAAGTGCACTGCCCGGCATCGAAATAGAGCAGACAGTGCACTTTTTAAGTGTTAGTCGTTAGAGGAGGTTCCCAAACCGGACTTCTGAACGGTCAGCAAGAACTCTACATTGGACTGAGTCTCACGCAGTTTGGAGGTCAGAACGCCCAAAGCCTGCTCCTGATCCAGCCCTGCAAGTACGCGGCGCAAACGCCACATAATCTTGATTTCCTCAGAGGACAGCAGGTTTTCTTCACGGCGGGTGCCGGATGAATTGACATCAACGGCGGGGAAAATACGCTTGTCCGCTAGCTGACGGGACAGACGCAACTCCATGTTGCCGGTTCCCTTGAATTCTTCGAAGATAACCTCGTCCATCTTGGATCCGGTTTCTACCAGAGCAGTCGCCAGAATGGTCAGCGAGCCACCTTCCTCAATGTTGCGGGCAGCACCAAAGAATTTCTTCGGTGGGTACAGCGCAGCAGAATCGACACCGCCGGAGAGGATACGACCTGAAGCAGGAGCACTCAGGTTGTAGGCACGGCCCAAACGAGTCATCGAATCCAACAGTACGACGACGTCCAACCCCTGCTCTACGAGGCGCTTAGCACGCTCGATGGCAAGTTCAGCAACAGTCGTGTGATCGTCTGCAGGGCGATCGAAGGTCGAAGCAATAACTTCGCCCTTGACGGTACGCTGCATATCGGTCACTTCTTCAGGACGCTCGTCGACCAAAACCATCATGAGGTGAACCTCAGGATTGTTGGTGGTAATCGCATTTGCGATCGACTGCAGCATCAAAGTCTTACCAGCTTTAGGAGGCGAGACAATCAGACCGCGCTGACCCTTACCGATGGGAGCGATGAGGTCGACCACGCGGGTGCCCAGCTTCTTCGGCTCGGTTTCCAGTCGCAAGCGTTCCTGGGGATACAGAGGAGTCAGCTTGGAGAAATCACGGCGGTTCTTTGACTCTTCAGGCTCAAGACCATTGATAGAAGTCAGCTGAACTAGCGCATTGAATTTCTGGCGCTGGTTGTTCTTGTTATCGTTTTCACGCGGTGCGCGGATTGCGCCCACTACGGCGTCGCCCTTGCGCAAACCGTAACGCTTCACCTGGTTGAGGGAAACGTACACATCGGATGCACCGGGTAGGTAACCGGACGTACGGACGAACGCATAGTTATCCAGAACATCGAGGATGCCGGCTACAGGTACGAGGACGTCGTCTTCGGTGACCTCAGGCTCATCGTACTCATTAGTATTACGGCGGTTGCGGTTACGACGCTCGTTTTGGCGGTCGCGGCGGTTACGTTTGCGGTTGTTGCGGCTGTCGTCGTCAGGACCGTTGCCAAAGTTTTCGCGGTCATTTGAACGGTTGTTGCGATCGGAGCGATCGTTTCGCTCATTGCGCTCAGAACGATCGTTGCGTTCATTGCGGTCGCCGCGATCGTTTTTCTCACCGTTACGCTTGGTGCGAGTGCGCTTGCGGGAGTTTGACCGCTCAGAATCGGACTCATCGTTCTTCTCGGAGCCCGGCTGCTGGTTGTTCTGCTCAACAGGAGTCGATTCAGACTGTGCTGAAGAATCTGCTGAGTTGTTTTCGTCGTTCTGCTTCTCAGAAGAAGAATTGCGACGACGACGATCAGAGCGGGTTCGTGAACGACGGTTAGTGCGTTCAGAGTTGTCTTCCGAACCTTCGCCCTGCTCAGAGGAGGCATCTACCGATTCGTTTTCATCAGCTTTCTGCTCAGTATTCTGAACACCGGTTGAAGTTGCACGGCGATTACGACGCGCGGGAGCCTTCTTAGGCTCTTCTTCAGTTTGCGAAGCGTTTTCCGTCTGAGCACTGTCAGTGTTCTGCTCTGAGGCGGTCTCTACCTGCTCAGGGCTCTCCGCTTTTTTGCGGGGTGCACGTTTACGCTTCGGCTTCTCAGCGCTCTGCGCATTTTCAGAATCAGAAGATGAAGCTTCTTGAGCATTCTGCTGTTCTACGCGTTCTGCTGAAGCTCCGCGCTGATGGTTAGTAATAGCGTCTACCAGGTCGGATTTACGCATACGGCGAGCGCCAGTAATGCCAAGCTGGGATGCTAAAGACTGTAGCTGAGCAAGTTTGAGGCTGCTCAATGATGGTGATTTGGTTTCTTCCGGAGCCGCAGTGCGGTCGGTGGATTCTGCCACGAAGGTCCCTTCCCCTCGAAAAGTTCGAAAAATCTTTCGGTTTGGCACATCAGATACGTGCCGTGCTCAGCATCAGATCAGCTGGCACACGGTGCAGGCATCCGCATGGGTATCTGAGGCTAATGCCTCAAACATACGAATAGCTACTTGAAGTAATGCGAAGAGTCTGCACGGCTATGCCCGCTCTAGAACGCATTACGTGATTTCATGAGAGGTACTTAAGAGAACCTCAAATAAAAAAAATTAAATCATCACGATTCACACTACCTGGAAGCGGTAATTTGAACTCTGTGAGTTACGCTCTGCAAAAATTAATTTGCTGAGTCAACACGTAAAACTATAACACCTTCTGTATCGATGTTCACGGGTAGTACGCGCCAGGAAAGCTTTTCGCCGGCAAATGAGCCTACCTGTGGGTCATTTTGAGCGGCATCGATAGCGCTTATTATTTCTGTGCGTTCTTCCTCACCTCGGGCAAAAATGATGACGGTCGGCCCTGCCCCTGAAATTACTGCAGGGTATCCGTGTTCTCTCAGGGTTCTCACCAAGACGGCTGAAGGCGCCATTGCGTTAGCTCGGTAAGACTGGTGTAGGTAGTCTTCAGTAGCAGCCAGCAAATGTTCTGGGGCTTGGGAAAGCGCTTGAGTAAGCAATGCCGAACGAGCGGAATTTCGGGCAGCATCAGCGTGCGGCACGTTCTCTGGCAGTAATGCCCTCGCCTGCTTGGTGGGCACCTCATAGTCAGGAATTGCTATGACAGGCAGAATGCGGGGGTTTACAGCAATGGGCAGGGTTTCCCATGCAGAGGTGGTCCCCCAGGAAACCGTGAGGTGACCGAGCAAAGACGGCGCTACGTTATCTGGGTGACCCTCCATATCCGAGCAAATCTGCAGTATCTCAGCAAAGCTCAACCGCGACGTCTTCGGGAGAAGTTCGTTGGCTGCGACGACTCCTGCCACAATGGCAGAAGCCGAAGAGCCCATCCCTCGCGAATGAGGAATCTGGTTGTGCGCTTTCAACCGGATACCCGGAAAGTCTTGCAGCCCGGCGTATTGAAAGCAGCGGTTCATCGCACGAATCACCAGATGATTGGCATCGCGGGCTATTTCTTCACTCCCCTGCCCTGAAAGTTCAAATTCTAGCCCCCGCGCGATGCGTGTGACCTCAATTTCATCGTAGAAAGCTAAGCTCAGCCCCATTGAGTCATAACCGGGACCCAGGTTAGCGCTCGATGCGGGTACTTTAACGCGAACGGTGGTACCCACCGGGATGGAATCGGCAGTCAGCAAGGAACAACCTTTCGTCGTCATGAAGGGATAATTTTGAACAGGTAAGGGGATTATTTACCCTCAACTCGAATGACCGAAGCAATCGAGCGCACGGCGTCCAAAGAATCCACGACAGCCATCGTCTTTCTCAAATTTGAATCAGCTGCCTGATGCGTCACGATGCGCAAAGCTGCAGAGAACTGACCATCTTTTTCAAACTTGGTCTGGCGCATCGTTTGAATAGAAACACCGTGTTCAGCAAAAATCCGAGCGATATTGGCAAGCACACCTAACTTATCTTCGACGATAAGTCCGACTGAATAGCGAGAGACCACTGCCGCCATCGGTGTCGACTGCAAAGCAGCATGGTTGGATTCAGGGACACCCGCACCGCCCAAAACCATGCGGCGGGCCAATGAAACGAAATCGCCCATCACGGCAGAGGCTGTCGGAGCACCGCCTGCTCCTGGACCGTAGAACATCAATTCGCCGGCATTCTCTGCTTCCACAAAAACAGCGTTATAGGCATCATGTACCGATGCCAAGGGATGTTCCTGAGGAACCAAAGTGGGATTGACCCGGATATTGACGCCGTCACCATCCAGCTCGCAAATGGCGAGAAGCTTGATGACGAATCCGTCATCTTTAGCCGCCTGCACGTCGTGGGCAGTAATGGAGGTAATACCTTCGCAGTGAACGTCATCAATCGTAAATTCCGAATGGAATGCCAAAGAAGCAACTATGGCAGCTTTGGACGCCGCATCATACCCCTCAATATCGGCGGTCGGATCTGCTTCGGCATATCCAAGCCGCTGAGCTTCTTTGAGGACATCATTAAATTGGGCGCCGGTTGTATCCATTTGGTCGAGGATAAAATTGGTGGTGCCGTTCATAATGCCCAAAACACGCGTAATTTTATCGCCTGCTAGAGAATCGCGGAGGGGGCGCAAGATGGGGATAGCCCCGGCGACTGCTGCCTCAAAGGAGAGCTGTACACCGTTCTGATTCGCCGCTGCTTGGAGTTCCTGACCATGCTTTGCCAGCAGAGCCTTATTTCCAGAAACTACAGGTTTGCCAGCATGAAGCGCCCTCAAGATGCGAGTACGAGCAGGCTCAATTCCGCCGGTTAGCTCAATCACCACATCTGCCTGATCAATCAAGACCTCAGCATCATCTGTCAGCAAAGCTGCAGCCAGAGGTACCTGCCGGGGCGCTTCAGTATCACGTACGGCAATACCGATGAGTTCAGCAGGAACCCCAATGCGCTGGCGAATAAGATCGCTGTCTTCCAGCAAAATACGAGCGACCTGTGAACCTACGTTGCCCGCACCGAGCAAAGCGACCTTGATTTTTTCAGGCTGTGACATGTTTTTATACTCCTGCTTAGAAATGTTAGGGGAATCTTCCGATGCTCAGCATCGAAGACCTGCCAGATTAGACGAGCCCTAAATCCCGGCTCAGCATTTCTTCTTCAGTCTCCCCCCGAACCATCAGACGAGGAACGCTATCCTGGGCTGTTGCCACTACTGGCGGTTTAGTGAGGTAGTTGTAATTAGAACTGAGTGCATAGCAGTAGGCGCCTGTTGCTGGAACTGCCAGGATGTCCCCCGCCATCAAATCTGTAGGTAAGTAGCAAAAGCGCACCACAATATCGCCCGATTCGCAGTGTTTACCTACCACACGAGAAAGAACCTGAATTCCCCTCGGCTCACGATTTGCTAGCACCGCCGTGTAATCGGCGTCGTAAAGAACCGGACGAGCATTATCGCTCATTCCGCCATCTACTGATACATATCGACGAACGCGAGACGCTCCCGCTTCGTCTTCGATTGCTACGTCTTTGATAGTGCCCACCGTATAGAGGGTGATACCTGATGGACCCGAGATAGAACGCCCGGGTTCAAAGGACAAATGTGGAATTTCCATTCCTAAATCAGCGCATGTTTTGGACACCGAATCAGCAAGTTCTGTGGCGACATCTAACGCAGCGCGAGGGGACTCCCCCTCGATATACCCGATGCCGTAACCGCCGCCCAAATCAATTTCAGCTAGGGTGACGTCGAAACGGTGGTTCAACTCGTTCATAAAGCCCAAAACTTTTTCGGCGGCTTTGGAGAATCCTTCTGCCTCAAAAATCTGAGACCCAATATGGCAGTGCAGGCCACGAAGGTTTATAGAATCCTCGCCTAAAGCTACAGCGGCAGCAACGGTTGCGTAAGAATCCTCGTCGCTCAAACCTAAGGCGGTGATTTGTTCGGTGGTAAATCCTGCCAGCATCGCAGTTCCAGCGACCATCGACTGACCAAACTTCTGGTCTTCGTGCGCGGTGGCAATGTAGTCATGGGTAGAAGCGTGAACACCGGGGGTAACACGCAACATCACAGGTGCTACTACTCCCATATCGCTGGCTATGCGCGCAATCTGCTGAACCTCATAGACAGAATCGGCGACGATGCGGCCTACCTGGTTCTCCAGGGCGCGGCGAATTTCCACATCAGATTTATTGTTTCCGTGTAAAGCAATCTGTTGCCCGGGAACTTCAGCACGCAGAGCAAGGGCTAACTCGCCACCTGAAGCGGTATCGAGGTTGAGTCCTTCTTCCAGAGCCCACCGCGCCACCGCCGTCGTCAAAAATGATTTGGCGGCATAGTAAACCGAGACCTCGGCACCGTGCTCAGCAAATGCAGAGGTGAATGCATTTTTGAACTCTGCAGCGCGAGCACGGAAAGTCGTCTCTGAGAAGATGTATTCGGGGGTGCCAAATTGCTCACGCAAAGCGCTGACCGCTACGCCGTCTACTTCGAGTTCACCGGAATCATTACGGCTGAAGCTATCGGTCCATATGGTGCGGTTGAGGTCTGCGGGATGCGCTGGTATTTCCAACCAATCTGGTTTGAAAAGAGTTGAGGAATCACTCATTTACATCTTCTCCGGTGCTGTTACGCCAAGCATGTTCAATCCGTTAGAGAGAACCTGGCCGGCTGCGTTGTTGAGCATGAGACGTGCGCGGTGCAGGTCCGTGATTTCTTCCTCGCCCTTAGGTGCCACGTGGGAGTTTCCGTACCAGCGATGGTAAGAGCCTGCCAGTGTTTCGATGTAGCGGGCGATGCGGTGGGGTTCGCGGAAGGTCGCTGCCTCTTTGACTGCCTGTGGAAACTGGCTGAGGACGGCGATGAGTTCGTTGTCAGATTCTGTGTTGAGCTGGGACGCATCAAAGCTGGAAGTATCAACCCCAGCTTTTTCTGCGTTACGAGCCACGTTGCAGGTACGAGCGTGAGCATACTGCACATAGAAGACAGGGTTTTCATTAGACTGCTTGGTCAGCAAATCAAGATCAATATCAATGTTTGTATCTACAGAGTAACGAGTCAAGGTGTAACGTGCGGCGTCAACGCCCACAGCTTCTACCAAATCTTCAAGAATGACGATGGTGCCGGCACGTTTGGACATCCGAACGGGCTTGCCATCGCGTACCAAGTTCACCATTTGACCAATCATCACTTCAACACGGTCGGGGTTATCCCCCAGCGCTGCTGCAGCTGCTTTAAGGCGCGCGACGTAGCCGTGGTGGTCTGCACCGAGCATATAGATGGCGATGTCAGCGGGGTTCTCGGGGCGATTAATCTTGTCTTGGAAATAAGCGATATCGCCAGCGATATAAGCGGCGTTTCCGTCTGATTTAATCACTACGCGGTCTTTGTCATCACCAAAATCAGTTGATTTCAGCCACCATGCACCGTCCTTGAAGTAGAGGTGCTCGCTGGTCTTGAGTTTCTCGAGGAGTTCATCTACTTTGCCCTCTTCAAAGAGGGAGTTCTCGTGAAAGAAAACATCAAAATCTACCTTGAAATCATGCAGGGACTTTTTGATGTCCTCAAACATAAATTTCACGCCAGCAGCACGGAACACTTCTTGAGGATCCTCTGAAGTCAGCGCCTCAGGGTGCTCAGCCATGACGCGATTGGCGATGTCGGTGATGTACTCGCCACCGTAGCCATCCTCAGGGGCAGCATTGCCCTGAGCACGCGCTAGAAGTGAACGAGCAAAACGGTCAATCTGTGTACCGTGATCGTTAAAGTAGTATTCGCGCACCACATGTGCACCCTCAGCCTGCAAAATACGCGCCAATGAATCACCCACCGCAGCCCAGCGGGTTCCACCCAAGTGAATGGGGCCCGTGGGGTTCGCGGAAACGAACTCCAGGTTGATGGTTTGGCCGGCTAGCTCTGAATTAGTACCGAACTTCTCCCCTGCCTCGACAATCGTGCGGGCAATTTCCCCGGCGGCACCGGCGTCCAGAATGATATTGAGGAAGCCTGGACCAGCGATATCGACCTGGGCGACGCCGTCAATCTGAGCAATTTTTTCGCTCAAAATAGTAGCTACCTCGCGGGGATTCTTGCCCACCTTTTTAGAAATCTGCAGTGCAACGTTTGTTGCCCAATCGCCGTGATCGCGGTTCTTTGGTCGTTCAACCCTAATTTCGGGCAGTTCGGCGCCATCGACAAGAGTCAGTTCGCCAGATTCTAGAGTGGTTGCAAGGGCAGTTGAGATTGCATCTGAGAGTTCTTCGGGTGTCATGGGAATAAGTCTACCCAAAGCGCAGGTGCAGACGAAGAAGCCCATCTTGCGATGTGAATCGCAAGGTGATTCCATACGACGGAAATGAAAGAGATGCCTAAGAATCTGGTAAGGTAGTGACGTGCTGTTTTAGCTAACGCTGAAGCACGTGCCTCTGTAGCTCAGTGGATAGAGCACCAGTTTCCGGTACTGGTTGTCGAAGGTTCGAATCCTTTCAGGGGCACTTTTCTTTTTAACCTTTTTCTTTTGAACTAGAGAGAAGACTATGAAGAGCACAACCGGTTTTTATACCCGCGGACACCTTGATGCGCAAAGTTATACGTTCTATCCGGCAAATTCTTCAGATCCGGCTCCCCTGGTGGTCTATGTCCACGGTGGCGCGTGGCGCTATGGCTCTAAAGATTCTCTTGAATCCAGCGAAAATGGTGTGCACCGCCTTCGCGAATTCTTCTCAGCTGCGGGCTTCGCCTGTGCCTCCATCAATTACAGACTCTCGTCCCAGGCGCAATTTCCTGCCCAGATTCATGATGTTAAAGCTGCCATTGCGCATTTTCGCAAACACGCCACATCATTTCAGATTGACCCTCGCAAGATTGTGTTAGTCGGTGGTTCTGCTGGTGGTCACCTCACCATGCTGGCTGCGGCTACAGGTACTTTAGGCGATTCTTATTATGATGGTGCGCTGACTTCCGGTTCTTCAGAAGTCACGTGCGCAGTGAGTATTTACGGGGTTTCCGATCTTCGAACGATCTACGATGACCGCGAAATCTGCGGTTTTCCCCGCGTGCACCCTGAAGACGACGACGCCGAATGCCTTCTTCTGGGCAGTAACTTTCCTGCGCCGGCGGGTTCGCAGGCAGAAGTGAACTGGTTCAAGGCTCAACCGCTCGATATTATTTCCCACGCGCGCCCTGCCGGCACACGCCGCTGCGCACCGCTTTATCTTCTTCATGGATTAGGTGATACGTGCGTGCCTCACCTCCAATCCAGCAGGGTCTATGAAACGTTGCAACAGCGCGGTATCGAGACGGAGCTATATCTAATCCCCGATACTGAGCATGCCGATTTACGGTGCTACACCGATGAATCTTTGCACTCAATGGTGCGCTGGGTGCAGCAACAACTAGACTCGAAGGGCTTTTCCACCCCTTAACTATCTAACCAGCGCTCGCTACGCCTGCGGCAAACTTCTTTCCCCTACGCTGTGGCTGTTCTACAATGATTTTTCAGTATGTCTAAGAATCATTCAGGCTCCGCCTCACCCTCACTTTCCCACATTGCCGCCGCTATGCATGCGGCGAATACCCGCGCGTCGACCCCTGCACCGCAAGCAGATGTTGCACATCCTGCGCAGAAAAATAACTCTGCAAGGCAGAAAAGCTCCGGGACAACTCAGCGTAAGAAACGCGGGTCAGCTCGTTCTCCGCAGCAGAATCAGAACCGTAACAGAGGCGAGCGCAAAACAACCTCTCGGGAGTACAAGCCTTTTATTCCCAGCACCATCAGCTTTCCTCCTGCACTTCCGGTCTCCGAACGCCGGGAAGATATCAAAAAAGCAATTGCTGAGAACCAGGTTGTTATTATCGCCGGTGAAACGGGCTCAGGTAAGACTACCCAGATTCCTAAAATGTGTTTAGAACTTGGTCTGGGCGAAACCGGGCTGATCGGGCATACTCAGCCCCGCCGTCTGGCTGCTCGATCTGTTGCTGAACGTATTGCTGAAGAACTCGGTCAGAACATTGGACAGACAGTGGGGTATCAGGTTCGCTTCACCTCCGAGGTGGGCGAGCATTCGGCAATCAAATTGATGACCGACGGCATCTTGCTAGCAGAGATTCAAAATGACCCGCTACTGAAAAAGTATTCGACCATCATTATTGATGAAGCGCACGAACGAAGCCTCAATATTGACTTCATTCTTGGTTATCTCAAACGCATTATGGGTCAGCGCTCCGATCTTAAAATCATCATTACTTCTGCCACCATTGACCCCGAGCGTTTTGCTCGCCATTTTTCGCCCAGCTTTGTGCCTGGGGTCGGAATTGTCGATGACTCTCTGAGCGCTGAAGAAAAGGAAATTGCCGAGGCAACGCTGCCAGATGACGCACCTCCCATCATCGAGGTGTCAGGCAGAACCTATCCCGTTGAAATCCGCTACCGTCCGCTGAATGTGCCAACCGAGGGTGAAGACGACGACGCCGACGACGGTTTAGAGGACGAAGATCGTGATCCCATCGAGGGTATCTTGGACGCGATTCGCGAATTGGCGGCAGAAGATCCCGGCGATATCCTCATCTTCTTCTCGGGGGAGCGAGAAATCCGCGATGCTCAAGATGCCATTGAGGACATGATTCGCTCCACTCGGAGGCTACCCCACTATGAGGTTTTACCCCTGTTCGGCCGCCTCTCGATGCAAGAGCAAACTCAGGTGTTCCGCCCCGGTTCACGCCCGCGCATCGTGTTGGCAACCAACGTTGCAGAAACCTCACTGACAGTACCCGGTATCAAGTATGTGATTGATACCGGCACCGCCCGCATTTCACGTTATTCTTCTCGTACTAAAGTTCAGCGCCTTCCCATTGAGCGTATTTCTCAGGCGAGCGCTAACCAACGGTCGGGTCGCTGTGGGCGCGTGTCAGATGGTATTGCTATTCGTCTTTATTCTGAAGAAGATTTCCTTTCCCGCCCAGAATTTACCGACCCTGAGATTTTGCGTACCAACCTGGCTGCGGTGATTTTGCAGATGACCTCTATTGGAGTGGTGAAAGCTATCTCCGATATTGAGCGTTTTCCCTTTGTGCAGCCGCCAGAGACCCGCGCTATCAACGATGGCGTCAACCTCCTGCGGGAGCTGGGCGCTCTGCGCCAGAAGAACTTCCAGCAGGCTACGCGTGGACGCCGTTCGCCCGCTACGCCACTGACCGGTGTGGGGCGCAAGATGGCAGCGCTACCCGTTGATCCCCGTTTGGCGCGCATGATTGTCGAGGCAGATCAGCGCGGTTGTGCCAAAGAAATGATGGTTCTCGCCGCGGCATTGACTGTGCAAGACCCGCGAGAACGGCCCACTGAGCGTCGGGCAGAAGCTGATACTCAGCATGCACGCTTCAAAGACGAAAAATCTGACTTCTCCAGCTATCTCTTGCTGTGGAACTTCATCAACGAAAAGCAGCAGGAGCTCTCTTCCAGCCAGTTCCGCAAGTTGTGTCATCGAGAATTCCTGAATTTCTTGCGAGTGCGTGAATGGCAGGATCTTTATGCGCAGCTGGCTGAGATTGGACGGTCAGCCCACATCTCAGTGAGCCGCGGCAGAGATATCAATCCCGCAGCCCCCGAGGTCGATCTTCATAAGTCGCTACTTTCGGGCTTGCTCTCTCATATTGGCCTCAAAGATGAACGAGCCCGCCGCGAGTACATGGGCGCTCGGGGTACCCGTTTCCAAATCTTCCCAGGTTCTGGATTGTTCAAGAAAAATCCCGAGTGGATTGTTTCGGCTGAATTAGTAGAGACATCCCGCTTGTGGGCACGAGTCAATGCAGAGGTCAAGCCCGAGTGGATTGAAGAAGTCGGCTCTCACCTGGTAAAAAAGCAGTACTCTGATCCTCATTGGTCATCGGCTCAAGGGTCGGTCATGGCACATGAAAAGGTCACACTCTTTGGAGTGCCCGTGATTGCGGACCGCAGAGTGCAGTACTGGCGTATTGACCCGCAGGCAGCCCGGGAAATGTTCATTCGCTCCGCCCTCGTTGAAGGCGACTGGCGAACCCATCACAAGTTCTTTGAGCGAAATCAGCGCGCGTTGGCTGAGGTCGAGGAACTCGAAGCTCGCCTGCGCCGTCGTAATCTGCGCGTAGACGATCAGACGCTCTTTGATTTTTACGATGCCCGGTTGCCAGAGAATATCTACTCCGAACGTCATTTTGATCGCTGGTGGAAAGAGGAGCGGACAAAGAACGAGCATCTGTTGGATTTCAACCCCGATCATCTCATCGATGAAGAAGCTGCAGACTACGACGAATCGCTCTTTCCCCGAACCTGGACGATTCATACCGGATCAGGCGAACTCACCCTCGATCTGCGCTATGAATTTGCTCCATCGGTTTCTATCGGGGGAGTCCGCAGTTCAGAGACTAAGGCAGACGGAATTGCCGTGCAGGTACCTATCCTATTCCTCAATCAACTGGAGCAAGCTCCCTTTGAGTGGATGATTCCCGGTCTACGCACTGAACTCATCACGGCACTTATCAAGTCCTTGCCTAAGCAGCTGAGGAAGAATTTTGTGCCGGCGCCCGACGTCGCCCAAGCTGCAGTGGCAAAACTCAACGCTGAGTTCTCCCCTGCCGAGGACAACCTCCTCGAATCTTTGGCACTGGTGCTCCGTCGTCTTCGAGGAATTGTAGTTGACCCTGCCGCCTTTAACTGGGATCAGGTACCAGAGTATCTTCGCTTCACGTTCCAGGTGCGCAACCCTCACAATAAAATTTTGGGTGAAGGTCGCGATATCGAGTTACTCAAGACCCAGTTACACTCCCATATTCGTTCTGCTCTGGCAGCATCGCTGGGGGCTTCACCCGATACTTTTGCTGCTATGAACAAGATGGCTCAGAGGCAGCAATCCTCTGCGCAACGAGGTGGAGATCAGTCCAAGGGTCAGCGCCCGACACTGGCGGGAAAGACGGTTACAGCAGGACACGCATCCGCAGCTGCCCATGGCGTTCGCGAGCAAAGTGGTTTGACCGACTGGCCCGCACAAGAGTTTCCGCGCAAAATTGAACGAGTCATCGCTACCCAAAAAGTCGCCGGTTTTCCGGCGCTCTTTGACGAAGGAAAAACCGTGGGGATTAGAATCTTCCCCACCGAAGCGGAAGCAGCGCGTTCACAACGTCGCGGCGTCATTCGTCTGCTTCATCTCAAGGTGCCCTCGCCTATCCGCTATGTGAGTGACCATCTGTCGAACCGAGAGAAAATCGTCTTCACTCAGAATCCGCACGGTTCTATTGATTCGCTCATTAGTGACTGCACAGTGGCAGCGGTAGATATGTTGACACCGGCGCAGGCGTCCTTTACCCACGACGAATTTGAAAAAGTTTTTCAGCAGGTTCGTGCAGAACTCATTGAATCGGTTTTCCAAGTCACCAAGTTAGTGGCGGATATCCTGGCAGAAGCTTCGGCTGTGCAGAAGAAAATAAAAAAGAGCACCTCGTTGAGCGTCATTCACGCGATGCAAGATATGAAAGCTCAGTTGGATCACCTGATATATCCCGGATTCGTAGCCCAGACGGGGTATTCTCAGCTGGTTCATCTCCCCCGCTACCTGAAAGCAATCACTCAGCGCATTGAGAAGCTGGGACCCCAGGTGCACCGCGACAATCAGCTCATGATTGCGGTACAGGAACTAGAAGACGAATATGATTCAGCCCTGAAATCTTTGCCCCAAGGGACCGAAGTTTCTGATGAATTAGAACACGTGGGTTGGATGATTGAGGAGCTACGCGTAAGCTTCTTTGCTCAAGAACTGGGTACAGCCTATACCGTTTCCGAAAAGCGGATTCGCAAAGCGCTACGAGATGCTCTAGAGAATCTGAAAAATTCATAGCAATCTGTCAAAATGCTGAAATAATTTAGCCCCGGTTCTTCTGATGAAGAACCGGGGCTAAAACATCCGAGAATGCATATTACATCAAAGTGAGCACGCCTTAGGACTCAGGTACAAACTCTTCCCAGCCCGCCTCGCGCAAAGCTGCACGAAGTTTCTCAGCGTGTGCGTCCAGGGTTGCGCCATCGACGTTACGGTCTATAGCTTCTGGCCCAAAGTCAGCTAATCCATTAACCGGGTAGACATGCAGATGAGTATGAGGCACTTCTAACCCTGCAATCATCAAACCAATTTTAGTTGCGGTAAAGAGGTGCGACTGTGCCTGACCAATTTTCTGAGCCACGTCGAAAAGATGGGCGTTCAAGTCTGCAGGTAAATCAATCCAGTGATCGATTTCTTCACGAGGGACGACGAGCGTATGCCCCTCCCCCATGGGTTCGATGGTTAAGAAAGCCACAGCTTTCTCGTCTTTCCAAATGAAGCGTCCGGGAATGTCGCCGTTAATAATTTGGGTGAAAACGGTAGCCATGTCTCTCCTTAGATCTCTACCTCATCGCGGGGCTCCAGGTGAACGTACTCGGTACCGTATTTTTCCCCGAAGTTTTTCAGCTGTCCTTCAATAATGCCATGCCCGTTCTCCGAAAGGAGGGCATTGTGAATGGGGTATGCCTTCTCAGCTCCCACAGCGATGATGTAATCGATAACTTCTTGAATCTTATTCCAGGGAGCATGGATAGGTACGAGCAAGGTTTTTACCTTGAGCTGGTGAGGCACGACCAGCGAATCACCGGGGTGGAACAGCTCATCATTGATGAGGTAGCCGACGTTATCGATAGTGCGAATCAACGGGTGAATCAACGCGTGCTGTCCGCCGAACGTCTTGATGTCGAATCCATCCAGAGAGAAAGATTCCTCCGCCTCAGCGTTATGGAGCTTGGCGCCCTTGACTTTGTCTTTCAGCTCGTCAATCACTGCTCGAGGAGCATAGAGCTCAGTTTCAGGGTGAGCTTCTAGAAAAGCTGCAACTTTCTCTGCTTCAAAGTGGTCAGGGTGAGCGTGGGTGATGAGAATGAAGTCAGCACCTTCGAGAGCCTCTTCGACCTCAGAGAAATTCCCCGGATCCAGCACCAGCGTTTTGTTGTTATTTTGGAGGCGAATACATGAGTGAGAATATTTAATAAGTTTCATATCTCTAGCCTAGTGGCGGGCACAACAGAAATTCCAGTTTGCTGCCTCAGCACTTAATGCCTGAGACGATATTTGCTCTTTCAAGAAACACCCCGCCATATGCTGGAGCGCTGGTGTAAGGTTAGGGACGATTTATGTACGTTGTACCAAAGGATTCTTTCGTGGCTTCAACACAAGGTTCATCTCCTAAACCCGAGATTCGTAATACAAAGCAACGTCGCACAGTGAAATCAACCATAGAAGGTCTTGAAGATTTCATCTCTGCGCAGGATCTTCATCTGTTGATGGTGAACCGCGGCGAATCGGTATCATTAGCGACTACTTACAGAATTCTGCAGTCGATGGCGGAGCAGGGCGAGGTGGATGTGCTCAAAACGGAAGACGGCGAGGCTATCTATCGCCAGTGCGCTGTGGAGCACCATCACCACCACCTATTGTGCAGAAATTGCGGAGCAGCGGAAGAGCTAGAAGTTCCGGACTTAGAATCGTGGGCGCACGAAATCGGTGAGAAATTTGGTTTTGCGGATATCAATCACGTCATTGAAGTCACTGGAATATGCGCAGACTGTCAAAAGAGAGCTAAGACTACTCACTAGAGATTTTATGCAAACAATCGGTAAGAAACTGACCAAGCACACCGGTACGGTGAACAAGCTTGGACTGGTCTGAATTGCATTTGCGAGCTCTAGCCAGGCATGCAAGAAGGTTCATTCAGCGTTGGGTGCTTGCTCGGTTTTTATCTTTCGAGCACCCCCAAATAAGACTTTAAGCAGCAATCTTCTGAGGTTGCGTCTCGCCTCGTCCAGAAGCGCTATGACGTCCTCGTACTCCGGCTACAATCCTGCACAGCACGTAAATGATGAACGAGATGGTCGTAACGTAGGGGCTAATAGGAAGGGATCCTGCCAGAGCCAACAGCATGCCGCCCACCATGGAAATCTCTGCAAATAGCACCGAAAATATCAAAGCCTTCAGCGGTGACGACGTTACTTGCAGAGCCGCCGCAGAGGGCGTGATCAGTAGGGCTAGCACGAGCAAAGAACCCACTACCTGCACAGACAGCGCAACGGCGATACCCAAAATCACCATAAACAGCAACGACAGTGCGCGAAGCGGAACTCCTTTGGCACGTGCCACCTCAGGGTCAAGAGAAGCGAAAGTTAGCGGTCGCCAGACTAGAGTCAGAGCCACCACTACGATGACGGCGCCGATGATCATTTCCAGAAGCTGTGAATCGTCCACCGATACAATCTGCCCAGTCAACAGCGAAAACTTGTTGTTTGCTCGTCCTTCATACATCGATAGAAACAGAATGCCCAGCCCGAGGCCAAAGGGCATCAGGGCACCAATGACAGAGTTAGATTCGCTACGCTTGACACCCAACAACCCAATGAGAATAGCCGAAGCAATAGAACCCACCAGCGATCCCGTGACTACGTCAAATCCTAGTAGCAAGAAGAGGGCAGCACCGGCAAAAGACATTTCAGCGATACCGTGCACCGCAAAGGCATGGTCGCGCATCATCACGAACATCCCCACAAAGCCACCGATAACCCCCAGTACCGCACCAGCCAATATTGACTGGCTCAGTAGCTGAACCAATTCTCCGTAACGGTCGAAAACAAAAATTTTGGACCAAAATTCAGAGGCAGTGAGTGCACCTATTAGATGAATCATGCGCGAATCTCCCGCTCTGCGTAGGTTGAACCAAGCCCGTGGTCGCTGCAATGGGGGTGCGCAATGTCGCCTGCGCTGATATCCAGAGGAGCATTGGCGTCACCTCCCACGACGACGTAGCGGCCGTTGGTTCGAATCACGGTAACTTGGATCTGGTAAAGATCCGAGAGCACTTCACTTCGCATGACCTCTTCAACCGTTCCCACGGTGAAGCGACCGTTGGCTAGATAGAGCACCCGATCGACATGATCAATAATAGGGTTGATTTCGTGGGTCACGAACACCACGGTGGCATTTTTCTCTTTGTTATAGCGGTGTATCAAATCAGAGACCGCGTACTGGTGATTTAAATCCAGAGATAATAACGCTTCATCTGCCAACAAAATCTGAGGATCATTGGCTAGGGCCTGCGCGATACGCAGCCTTTGTTGCTCCCCACCAGAGAGTAATCCAATGGGAACCTTGGCGTATTCGGTTGCGCCTACAGCTTCTAGAAGCTGGTCAATCACAGCGTTTTGCTTCTTGTTCCCTACACGAATCCCCCATTTGTGCCCGTCGATTCCCAAGCCCACAAAATCGCGAGCACGCAGAGGCGCATTAGTAGGTAGCGGACGTTGCTGAGGAATGTAGCCAACTCCTGGATTGCCAGTCTTAGCAGGTGAACCCAGAACGGAAATGCTACCGCTGTTGAGTTGGGTTAGCCCTAACACCACTTTCAAAAAAGTGGATTTGCCAGAGCCATTGGGCCCAAGCACTGCAAAGTACTCCCCTTGCTGGATCGTCAAATCCAGTTCACTCCATAGTTTGCGGGAGCCAAAGGAGAGTTCACCGTTGTGGACAGCGATAGATGCCTGGAAAATCCGGGGGTGTTGTGGGTTCATACTTATTGATCAACAGCCTGTTTGATGTTGGAAATATTATCGTTCATCCAGTCTACGTAGCTCTTGCCTTCAGGGAGGGTTTCATAAAATGATGCGTTGGCTACATGGTGTTCCTGAGCGGTTTTGAGCACTTCATTGGTCTGGTTGGATGAGGTTTGTTCGTTGTAACCCAGAAAGTTAACAGAACCGTTAGCGAGTTGGTCTTTGATTTCCTGCAATGTTAGTGGAGCTACATCTGAGCCGTCCTCTATCGCTGCGGTGAAATCTGCTGGGGTGACATCTTCCATGCCGGTTGTCTGCAAGAGGTAATTAGGTACGGGCTCCGTAGCAATAAAGTGTTTACCTTTTGCATTTAGACTTTCGGCGTCTTTCTTTAAGGTGTCGAGCTTAGCTTCAAAGCTTTCGCTATTTTTCGCAAAAGTATCCGCATCTGTAGAATCCACAGCTTTAAGTTCTGTTGCTACTGCTTCAGATACCTTTTTCATGGCATCCAGGCTGTACCAAACGTGCTCGTTGAGGGAGCCATGATCGTGAGTATGTTCTTCCCCCTCAGAATGCTGATGGCCCTCAGTGAGTTCCTTTATCTCTTCTTCTGAGAATAGTCCTGATTCCTCTACTGCATTGATAACTTTTTGGTCTGGGTTATCGGTGCCTGCCATGTCTTCGAGGAATTGATCGTAACCGCCGCCGTTGAGCACCACAAGATCCGCATCTTTGACTTTCAAGCGGTCTGAAGCGGTTGCTTCATAGGAGTGGGGATCCTGGCTGGTGGATGAGATGAGGGAAGTAACTTCGACTTTGTCCCCTGCTATCTGCCGTACGACATCGGCGTAAACGTCAGTAGTTGTTACTACTTTCACGACGTCGTCTTTCGAGTCAGAGGCAGAATTCTGAGCGCCGCATCCCGTGAGTGCTAAGGCACCTGCAGAGGCGAGAGCTACGCTGCGAAGGACGAGTTTCACGGATATTCTCCAGACTATTTTTGAAAACGATTCTCAACTAACATACTCCTTAGAGCGAATGGTTCGCAATTCCCTGAGTGAAACTTCCACCAAAATAGTGGTGCCCCGCTTCTTGCGGGGCACCATCATAAAATGAAATAAATTACGAAACCGAAAATCAACGAGAGTTAGCTCTAATCGGCAGCCGAACTTCCTGCCCGAACAGAAGCTGCCTCACGACGGCGCACATGCTCCTGTGTAGTGTCCTTGATTTCACCTACTAGCTCTTCCAAAATGTCTTCAAGAAATAGCACGCCTAGCGACTCCCCTTGTTGACTTACTACGTGGGAGATATGGGCGCGGTTTCGCTGCATGATAGCCAGAGCATCATCGATATCTACCCCTGGCTGAACAATCGACATCTGACGGATCTTGGACCAAGGAATAGTCCGCGACGAACGCTCCTTGGGTATCCCCAGCACATCCTTGATGTGGACATAGCCCATGTAGGTGCCGTCGTTGGCATCCTCGATGATGTATCGAGAGAATCCGGTATGAGCCACCAGGCTCTCAAGATCCATAGGCGAGCAGGGGAACTTCAAAGTCACTAGCTTCTCGCGAGGAACCATAATTTCTTCAACGTTCTTTTCGGAAAACTCCAATGCGCCAGAGAGGACGCCGGATCCGTCGTCCACCGTTCCCTCAGCAGTTGATTCCGCCACGATATTTTGAAGCTCATCCAAGGTAAAAGTGGAGGATACCTCAGATTTGGGCTCCACCTTCATCAAGCGCAACGTGTGGTCAGCTACCCAGTTGAGGAATCCGACAATGGGACGGAAGATACGCGAGAGCAGAACCAAAGGCGGAGCAATCCATAGTGCAACACCTTCAGATGCCAAGGACACAGCAGCGTTCTTGGGAACCATCTCCCCCAAAATAACGTGCAAGAAGGTGACGATAATCAGTGCAATCAAGAAAGCAGCAATATCTGCTACAGCGAGAGGAATGCCCAGATGCTCTAGGGGCCCGGCCACCAGATGGTGCAGAGCTGGTTCGGAGACATTGAGAATTAACAAAGAACAAACGGTAATACCCAGCTGGCAGGTAGCGAGCATGAGCGATACATGTTCTAGGGCATACAGAACGGTCTGCGCCCTTTTGTTGCCTGAATCGGCAAGCGGTTCCATTTGGGAGCGGCGAGTCGACATGATGGCGAACTCCCCCGCCACAAAGAAGGCGTTACCAGCAAGGAGCAATACCAGAAGTCCTAGGGCTGTCCAGTCACTCATTACTGTGCACCTCCACGTGCGGCTTCAAGAATTTCAGGTTTATGGGGAATATAGCGGATGCGGTCCACTCTCCTATGTTCCATGGCTTCAACTTTGAGAATGCCATTTTCAAGGGGAAGGTCATCCCCTGTTTCGGGAATTCGCCCCAACCGGTCCATGAGGAATCCGCCTACGGTTTCATAAGCGGGATCGTCTTCGATTTCAAGAACATCGATATATTCGTTGACTTCATCGGGACGCAAGAGACCAGAAAATAGCCAATCTCCTGAGCCCAGCATGAGCGGGCGTTCTTCCACTCCAGCGAGTTCGTGCTCGTCAGAGACTTCACCCACGATTTCCTCTACTAGGTCTTCGAGTGTGGTCATGCCAGCGGTTCCGCCGTACTCATCAAGGACGATGGCGAGTTGCAACGCACCTTCGCGCAACTGAAGAAGTAGCGCATCAAGGTGCAGGGTTTCGGGGACTTTGATGACTTCTTCCATCAGCGTGCCTGCCTCAAGCGTTTCACGCACATCGGCTGGAACGCTGACAGCCTTCTTCACGTGTACTGCTCCGACCACGTTGTCCTGGTCCTCCCGATAGAGGGGGAAACGAGAGTAGCCGGTAGCCTTAGCAGCCTCAATAATTTCGGAAACGGGAACAGTATCTTCCAACATGGTGACTTTACGGCGCGGAGTCATCACATCCGCTGCCGTAAGCTCAGCAAAAGACAAAGTCTTATCCACAAATCGAGCTGTATCCTGATCAAGCGTGCCCTGCTCTGCAGAGCGCTTAATCATCGATGACAACTCTTCTGGAGAGCGAGCACCGGAAAGTTCTTCCTTAGCTTCCATCCCAAAGAGATGCAGAATCTTATTCGCTGAACCATTCAATACATGCACAATCGGGTGCATCACCTTGGTGAACATTAGTTGCCAGGGAGCTAGCTGACGTGCCACCCGATAGGGCTCAGCGATTGCCAAGTTTTTAGGAATGAGCTCGCCTAGAAGCATGGACAGCAGGGTTGCAATGCCCATAGCCAAAATAAGGGTCATGATACGAGCGATATTTTCCGGCAAGCCCCAGCTTGAGATAGCGTCTACCGCTAAATCCTGAATCGCAAAATCCAGGGTATAGCCTGTAAGCAACGTGGTGATAGTAATACCAATCTGGCAACTCGAGAGCTGCGTAGACAGGGATTTCAGACACGCAAGTACTTTTTCGCCAGCTTTATCACCCTTATTAATCTCTTGCTGAACAGAACTCTGATCCAGCGCAACCATGGAAAATTCCACTGCCACAAAAAATCCGGTTCCAAAAATCAGTAATATACCAACGACAAGCAGAATCCATTCCATGCCATGAAATATTACCAGCGCTCAAAAAGCTACATCTATGATTTCTCCGAGCGCTAGAAAATTCCTGTTTAGACAACAAGACGGAGCTTCATCACTAATATTCAGCTCTCTGGGGAATTCATCTTTCGTTAACGAAGCGAGAGAGTAGAAAGTTAGGGTAAAAAGTTACTAAACTGAAAATAAGTATGCGAGGAACCGAACAGAGGTCTTCGCATAAAAAATAATTTCAGATCGAGCTCCCCTCTATACGGCGGAGTCGTGTGGTTCTGGAAATACTTCATCATCACAATGGAAGAGGCGTAGCAACTGTGCCCAATATTTCAGAGCACCAGGTGCCCGAAGAATTCGCTGGTAACGAATGGCTCGTTGAAGAGCTTTTTGAAAAATTTCAGCAAGACAAGAACTCAGTAGAAAAGAAGTGGTGGCCCATTTTCGAGCAGATGCAGGGTGAGAAGTCTTCCTCCTCCGAGTCTCAAGCTTCTCAGGAGTTCGCAGAGTCTTCACCGGCGAAGAAAACTGCGCCCGCGGCGTCAGCTACCCAGTCCGCTTCTCCGACGGTTGAGAAGGCTAGCCCGTCCAAGACCGGAACGGTTCCTGCCCCTCGCAAAGCTACTGAGCCCAAGCCTTCCTCTGAGGAATCCAAGAACCAAGAACCTGCCGAGGACAAAGAAGTTCCACTGCGCGGTCCTGCTAAAGCGGTTGTTACCACCATGGAGGAATCCCTTGAGGTTCCTACCGCAACTACGGTTCGCGCTGTACCTGCCAAGCTACTTATCGATAACCGTGTAGCCATCAACGAGTACCTCAAGCGCACCCGCGGTGGAAAGATTTCGTTCACCCACATTATTGGTTACGCTGTAATTCGTGCGGCAGCAGCCATTCCGTCCATGAACGTTCTGTATGGAACCAATGACAAGGGCAAGCCTGTTGCCATTCACCCCGCGCATATCAATTTCGGGTTGGCTATCGACATCCCCCGCCCCGACGGCTCGCGCAACCTCGTCGTACCCAACGTCAAGGGTGCTGAAGAGCTGAGTTTCTCTCAGTTCTGGAAAGAATACGACGACATCGTACAGCGCGGTCGCAAGGGCGAGTTGGGCATTGAAGATTTCCGTGGAACGACCATTTCGTTGACTAACCCCGGAGGCATTGGCACCGTCCATTCGGTGCCTCGCCTTTCAAAGGGTCAGGCATGCATCGTGGGTGTTGGTGCACTCAACTACCCCGCTGAATTCCGCGGAGCCTCAGAAAAGACTCTTGCTCGCCAGGGCGTTTCAAAGATTCTGACCTTGACTTCCACCTACGATCACCGGGTTATTCAAGGCGCAGGTTCCGGTGAATTCCTCCGCCAGATTGAGCACTTCTTGCTCGGTGGAGATGGTTTCTACGACCAGATTTTTGAAGACCTTCGTATTCCTTTTGAGCCCGTCCGCTGGGCAGTAGACAACCAAGTCAATCCTGAATCAGAAGTTTCTAAGGTTGCCCGTATCCAGCAGCTCATCCACGCCTACCGCGTGCGTGGTCACTTGATAGCTCAGACCAATCCACTGGGTTATGAGATGCTCTCGCACCCGGATTTGCAGTTGGAAAACTATGGTCTAACCCTGTGGGATCTTGACCGTTTCTGGCCCACCGGTGGTTTTGGAGGCAAGGATTTCCTCTCATTGCGCACGATCTTGGACTTGTTGCGCGAGGCATACTGCCGCACCATTGGCGTGGAATATATGCACATTGAGAACCCTGAAGAACGTCAGTGGTTCCAGACCAAACTGGAAAATGGGTACACCAAGCCCACCCGCGAAGAGCAGTTCCGTGTTCTAGGCAAGCTGAATGCTGCTGAAGCTTTTGAAACTTTCTTGCAGACGAAGTACCTCGGACAGAAGCGTTTCTCGCTCGAAGGCGGCGAATCACTGATTCCGTTGTTGGACTCGGTTATCTCTGAAGCAGCTGATGCTGGTCTCTACGGCGTAGGTATCGGCATGGCTCACCGTGGACGCCTGAATGTTTTGACCAACATAGCAGGTAAGTCTTACGCTCAGATTTTCCGTGAATTCGAAGGTGAAATGGATCCCCGCCTCACAGGTGGTTCAGGCGATGTGAAGTACCACCTGGGTACCGAAGGTGAATTCACCTCTGATAACGGCAACCAGACTCAGGTTTATCTTGCAGCTAACCCCTCTCACCTTGAAGCGGCTAACACCGTTCTAGAAGGTATTGTGCGAGCTAAGCAAGATAGCTTGGCTGAGGCCGGTAACACCGACCCCTTCCCCGTGCTTCCCATATTGGTTCATGGTGATGCCGCATTCGCAGGTCAGGGCGTTGTGATGGAAACCCTACAGATGTCCCAGCTTGAGGGATACAAGACGGGTGGTACCGTCCACATTATCGTCAACAATCAAGTGGGCTTTACCACTACCCCCTCCGATGGTCGTTCTTCAACCTACGCAACCGACGTCGCCCGTATGATTCAGTCACCTGTTTTCCACGTGAATGCAGATGATCCTGAAGCTGTAGTTCGCGCCGGTCAGCTTTCATTTGAGTACCGCCAGAAGTTCCAGAAGGACGTCGTTATCGACTTGCTGTGCTACCGCCGTCGCGGACACAACGAAGCCGATGATCCTTCGATGACTCAGCCTTCGATGTACAAAATGATTGGCGCGCAGAACTCGACCCGCAAGATTTACACCGAATCTTTGGTTGGTCGCGGAGATATCACTCAGGAAGAAGCTGAGAGAGCACTTAAGGATTATCAGCAGCGCCTAGAGCAGATTTTCACGGAGACTCACGAAGCACAGTCCTCCAAAGCGCCTCTCGTGACTGCAGATGCTGCGGCTGTCTCTAACATTGAGCGCCCCGCTGCTCAGCAGAGTGAAGATGCTGTCAACGTTCCTGAATCCACCAGCATCTCTGCAGAAACGCTCAAGAGCATTGGTGAGTCCTTCGTCAACTTCCCCGAAGGCTTTGAGCCCCACAAGAAGTTGAAGAAGCTCATGGAACAGCGCGAGAAGATGGCTGTTGAGGGTGGCATCAACTGGGGCTTTGGCGAGCTTGCTGCCTTTGGCTCTTTGCTTCTCGAAGGCATTAACGTGCGTATGTCCGGTCAGGACGTTCAGCGCGGCACCTTCGTGCAGCGCCACACTGTCTTGCACGATGCGAATACGGACGCTGAGTGGAATCCTTTGCAGCATCTTTCAGAGAACCAGGGACAGTTCAATATCTATAACTCGTTCCTCTCTGAATACGGCGTGATGGGATTCGAATACGGTTACTCCGTAGAACGTCCTGACTCGCTAGTGCTGTGGGAAGCTCAGTTCGGTGACTTCGCCAACGGCGCTCAAACCATTGTGGATGAATTTATTTCTTCGGCAGAACAGAAGTGGGCTCAGCGTTCATCGTTGGTTCTGCTTTTGCCCCACGGTTTTGAAGGTCAGGGACCGGATCACTCGTCTGCACGTCAGGAACGTTATCTACAGCTCTGCGCGGAGAACAATATGACCGTTGCTGTGCCTTCTACCCCGGCGTCGTACTTCCACCTGTTGCGCTTCCATGCGCACTCTCGCCCTCATAAGCCTTTGGTTGTCTTTACCCCCAAGCAGCTTTTGCGCTTGAAGGCAGCGGCGTCTTCAGTTGAGGATTTCACGCAGGGTGAGTTCAAGCCGGTTCTCGAAGATACCGGCAATCTGAAGGCTGAAGAGGTTCAGCGCCTGGTCATGGTTTCCGGTCGTCTTTACTACGATTTGGAAGCAGAGCGCCAGAAGTCCGGCGATAAGACCACTGCAATCATCCGCGTGGAGCAGCTCTATCCGCTTCCCGTGGATGAGATTCAAGCACAGTTGGCTAAGTATCCCAATGCCAAGGATATTGTCTGGGCACAGGACGAACCTGCTAACCAGGGTCAGTGGCCTTTCATTGCCGTCAATCTGGTGCCTGAGTTGGATGTGAAGGTTCGCCTGGCTTCACGCCGCGCGGCAGCATCTCCTGCAGCGGGTACCGGCAAGCGCCACGCAGCTGAGCTAGAAAGCTTGATTGCGGACGTTTTTGAAGGCTAAGTTTTCTCGGTGATGGTCGCTGTGCCGTTGAGACCAATAGTGTCTTAGCGGCACAGCATCATTTATGAGGGAAATACTTTTCTAGGATTTGTACCCTAAAGTGGAGGTTTCTCCCGTGGAGTACGATTATTCTTAAACGAGGACATCAACGGTTTTCCCGTTTTCCATACTTTTGACAGAAAGATTCTCAGTGGATCAGCGAAATATTAGACTAGTTGCCGTGGGCGATGACCTTTTGGCGGGTATTGGAGATCCCCGCGCGCTTGGCTGGTTTGGTCGGGTGCTTGCACGAACTCCGCAGAATTCCGCTCCGGTGGCAGCCTATAATTTGGCGGCACCTGGCGAAGGTACCGAGTTGCTTAACGCTCGTTGGTTCGATGAAGCGAGCCGTCGTTTTGGTCAAGGCGCAGACAATCGTTTGGTTATTGCTCCTTCTACTTTTGATGTGGATTTGGATATCACCAGCGCCCGGAGCCGTCTGAACCTCGCCAATATGGTGGACATGGCGTCGCAGAACAATGTGAAGGTTTTGGTAGTTGGTCCTCCGCCCACGCTCGATACAGAACGCAACCGCCGTATTGCAGATCTAAACGCAGCCTACGCGGATGTAGTGACCCGTCGAAATCACGTCTACGTAGATACTTTTAATCCGCTTCTTCACCATGAGCAGTGGCGTAATGATCTCGCGGCAAACGACGGGCGCCCAGGTCAGTCAGGCTACGGTTTGATGGCTTGGCTCGTTTTGCATCGAGGTTGGTACAGCTGGCTCAACCTTCCAGAACCTGTCTAACGGCTCACTGTTCAGCTGTTTCGTGCGGTCTCAGATGAAATTTCTGTCTGACTGTGCGAAAATGGACGGCAGTGTCTTGAAATTTTCGAGAACATTTATAGTGCGAACGGTATCACTGTTGGCATTGAATTTATAAGGAGGCTCTGATGAGCAAGCGCGGTCGTAAGCGCAAGGACCGTCGTAAGAATGGCGCTAACCACGGTAAGCGTCCTAATTCTTAAGGTACCTTGAATACTTTTCAGGCCCTGAGCTTTTTGAGCTCAGGGCCTGTTCTTTTTTTGCGGGGCTCCCTCGTTTGCCGTGAGCGCTACTTCAGCTAATGCCCTGCGGCAGAATGCTGGTTCTCGCGCAATGCTGAAATGCGTTCCCAAATCTTAGTTTTGAGATTCTCAGGTGCAGGTTCGCAACAAGAGCGTTTCACGACCGAACGGATAACGCATTCGAGGTCATGTTCACTGGCGCAGTGTTCGCAGTGCTTGAGATGGTGGTCCATTTCCTGCAATTCTTCGCAGGAGAGTGTGCCATCGAGGTATTCATAAATATGACCAAGCTTTTCTGAACAAGGATGTTGCTCCTTCTCTGTCATCTTATTTTCCCTTCTGAGCTGTTTGATTTTTGATGCCATGTTCTTCGGCGTAGTCTGCCAGTAAATCCCGGAGAAGCTTTCGCCCGCGGTGTAGGCGTGACATCACGGTGCCGATGGGCGTGTTCATGATGCCTGAGATTTCTTTATATGAGAATCCTTCGACATCGGAATAGTAGACCGCCATTCGAAATTCTTCGGGGATAGATTGAAGCGCCCGTTTAACGTCGTCATCCGGCAATCGGCTGAGTGCTTCAGCTTCTGCTGATTCGAGGCCCTTAGAGTCATGGGAACTCGCTTGCGCGAGTTGCCAGTCTTCCACCGTATCGGTGTGCGATTGGTGAGGCTCACGTTGACGTTTGCGGTACAGGTTGATGTAGGTATTCGTTAAAATCCTGTACAGCCACGCTTTGAGGTTTGTCCCTGGCCTGTACTGGTGGAATGAAGAATACGCTTTGGTATATGCCTCTTGCACCAGGTCTTCTGCATCCGCAGGATTTCGTGCCATGCGTAAAGCAGCAGCATACAGCTGATCCACATATTGCATCGCTTCTCGTTCGAAGCGCGCACGGCGTTCTTCCGTCGTTTCGTGTGTAACATCAACGTCAGATTCTTCAGACACGTTCCCCACTGATTCAGTGAGATGCTGTGCTGTCATTCAGCTGTTCCTTATCTGAGTAAGCGGAGTGCTTCCGCTGGGGGTGAGAAAGCTATTGAGTTGATGATAGGTATATCTTGAATACATCAACAAACCGTCTGCAAAAAATATTCCTTGTCATGCTCTTCGCGCGTCATCGCATGACAAAATCACTTCGCGTGCTTACTATTATAGGTAGTAAATTAACTACGAGATGGCTGGCGAAAGTCAGCTGGGAGGAACATTATGTCACTGGTACGTAAACTAGCACGCCCCCTACTTGCATCAAGCTTTGTACTTTCAGGCGTTGATCGTCTGAAGAACTCCAACGACTACAGCCACCTGGAGAAGGCTATAAGCCTCGCTTCTAAGTCAGCTCCTCAGTTGGTCGTCCTCAAGGGTAAAGAGCAGCTCCTTGGTCAGGGACTTGCAGCTACTCAGGTAGCTGCTGGTAGCTTGTTTGCCCTAGGTAAGCTCCCCCGCCTTTCTTCCGTCGTCCTTCTGGCTACCGGCGCAACCAACGCCTATGTTGAGTACGCTGCTACCGAGGCAAACACCAAGGAAGATAAGAAAGCTCGTTCCCGTTCTGCATTGACCAACGGTTCTCTACTGGGTGCCATTGCGATCACCGCAGTGGATACCGATGGCAATCCTTCACTCGTTTGGCGCGCCAACAAGCTCGGTAACACTATTGCTAAGAAGTCCGGTCAGATTACCTCTGACCTCAAAGATAAGTCAGATGACATCTTCAGCCACTAATAGCAGGTGAGCGTTTGAAGCCTCGTCCTTTCTTGGGCGAGGCTTCTTTTTATTGCGTAAACTGGAGGTACTGTGCGATATCAAGCTCGTATCTAGCGAAGGACAACGTGATTTCAACTCAAAATTCAGATGTACAGGTTCCCGACGGCGATTGGTTAGCGCCAACACCACTTTCTGCTCGGGGCGGGTTCGCCACGGTGCGCATCCCCGGTTCTAAATCTTTGACTAACCGTTATCTGATTCTTGCTGCTCTAGCTCACAGTCCTTCCGTTATTCATGCTCCTCTTCACTCACGAGATTCTGCGTTGATGGTCGAAGCGTTGCGGGCCTTAGGAGTACGAATAGAGGAAATAGAGACTGACAGCCCTTTTGGCCCAGATCTTCGAGTTTTCCCCCTCCCACGAGAAATAGAACCCTTTCATGCGTCCATTGACTGCGGTCTTGCAGGAACAGTCATGCGCTTTGTGCCGCCGGTTGCAGCACTAGTTCCTGGAACGTTCAGCTTCGATGGAGATTCTCATGCTCGCCAGCGCCCTTTGCAACCTGTAATTCAGGCGCTGCGAGACCTTGGGGTGGATATTGATTCCCAGCAGAATTCTTTGCCGTTTGAGATGAAATCTCGCGGTTCTATTGAAGTTTCGGAAATCACCATTGACGCTTCTGGGTCCTCCCAATTCCTCTCCGCCCTGTTGCTATCCGCACCCGCCTTTGAGCAGGGATTGACTATTCACCATCGTGGTTCAGCGATTCCGTCGATGCCCCATGTTGAAATGACACTGGAAGTATTGCGAGAAGTAGGAGTCAACGTTCAGGTGGAAGAAAACCGCTGGGTGGTTCCATCTACTTCCTATGCAGGTTTCGAGGTGACGGTCGAGCCTGATTTATCGAATTCCGGTCCGTTCCTCGCTGCAGCCACCGTCTTAGGTGCAGAAATTTTGATACCCGACTGGCCAGCACACACCACCCAAGGTGGGGACCATTGGAAGACCATCCTGCCTCTATTCGGCGCAAAAGTGGAACACGATTCCACCGGCTTGAAGGTTAGAGGTGCAACGCAGGCGGAAAAATTTCATCAGTCAGGGGTAGACCTCAACCTAGCAGAATCTGGAGAACTAGCACCTACTGTGGCTGCCCTCTGCGCGCTCACACGCTCCCCCAGTGTTCTGTCAGGGATTGCCCATCTGCGAGGACACGAAACCGATCGTTTAGCCGCCCTTGTTGAAGAAATAAATCGATTAGGCGGTCATGCTCAAGAAACAGAAGATGGTGTGAGCATCGAACAACCCGTCACCCACGGTGAACTATTTCATACCTATGATGACCACCGCATGGCAACTGCCGCTGCCATCATCGGCTTAGCTGTGCCCGGCGTCGTCGTCGAAAATATTGGCACCGTGGCTAAGACCCTTCCCGATTTTCCCCTCATGTGGGAAAACATGATCAATCAATGGACAGAAAGCGCTCGTGACCATGCGTAGAAACTGGGACGAATCAAATATCCGCGTACGGCCCAACAAAAAAGGATCCCGCCCTCGAACTAAGGATCGGCCCAGCTATAAAGACGCCGAAATCGGTCGAATTATCACCGTAGATCGCGGTCGATACACGGCAGTGGTAGACGAAGGTAGTCCCACTGAGCGCACGCTCACAGCAGTCCGAGCCAAGGAACTCCGAAGGAACCCCGTGGTCGTAGGTGACCGCGTGGCGCTGGTCGGAGACACCTCTGGCCAGGAAGGCTCACTAGCGCGGCTGGTACGGATTGAAGAGCGCGATACCGTGCTTCGTCGTAGCGCAGATGATACGGACCCCTACGAACGCGTAGTGGTTGCTAACGCCACTCAGCTTGTGATTGTAGTGGCAGCTGCTAATCCCGAACCGCGCACAGGATTTATTGACCGTTCTCTAGTCGCAGCCTTTGACGCGGGAATCCGCCCCATTCTGTGCATTACTAAAACTGACCTCAAGCACCCACAGGAGCTCTTAGATTACTTTGCGCAGGCGGACGTGCGCATCGTGCTTTCTGAGTCAAGGGACGGGCGCGCGCCCAGTGAAGAAGGATCGCAAGGTCTCTCCCCTAACCTCGTAGAAACTATCTCTTCTCTGTTGGAGGGAGAGGTGTCTGTGCTTCTTGGCCACTCAGGCGTGGGCAAGTCTACGCTGGTTAACGCTTTGACAGGCTCTACCCGAGATACCGGGCATGTTAATGCGGTCACGGGTCGTGGCCGGCATACGTCGTCTTCGGCGCTGGCATTGCAACCTCAGGATGCCCCCGCCGATACCTGGATTATCGATACACCGGGTATCCGCTCCTTTGGGTTGGCTCATATCCCCGCTGAAAATATAGTGGGTGCGTTTACAGAACTCGCGCCCGCAAGTGCTGGCTGCCCTAAGGGATGTTCACATTCAAGAACTGCGGCGGGCTGCGGTATTACAGCATTTGTGGCAGAGGGCAAGGCAGGTGCTTCAGGCCCTGCTCGCTTAGACTCGTTGCGCAAATTACTTGGCGTTGAAGAAAACCCCGAAGTTGGGTCTGAAAAAGAGCTCGGTATAGTCGAGTAATAATTGTTTTGCCCCGTCACCCCCTATATTTCTATGAGAAAATGATTTCTTATGAGTGCAAACACCTATACCGATGACCTCCGGCTCGCCCACATCCTTGCTGACAGCGTGGATCGTCTCACTCTATCGCGGTTTCAGAATCAGGATTTCACCGTGGAGACCAAGCCGGATTTGACTCCAGTGACTGACGCGGACAAAGAGGCAGAACAGCTCATCCGTAGCCAGCTTTCGCGAGTTCGCACCAGAGATTCTGTTTTAGGGGAGGAATTTGGGGAAACCGGCTCATCCTCTCGTCAGTGGGTCATTGATCCTATCGACGGCACCAAGAATTTTGTACGTGGCGTACCGGTATGGGCAACTTTAATTTCTCTGATGGATCATGGGCAGCCGGTACTAGGTGTAGTCTCAGCGCCTGCCTTGCAGCGCCGGTGGTGGGCTGCTCAAGGCACCGGAGCCTATACCGGGCGTTCTATTGCCAAGGCAACACGCATTTCAGTATCCGGTGTTTCAAACCTCTCTGACGCTTCTTTTTCTTATTCTTCGATGAGCGGGTGGAAGGAACTGGGTATTCGAGATCGATTCATCGACCTCACTGATAATGTGTGGCGCACGCGCGCTTATGGAGATTTTTGGTCCTATTGCATGGTGGCTGAAGGGGCGGTCGATATTGCGGCCGAACCTGAACTGAATCTTTACGATATTGCCGCTTTAGTCCCCATCGTGACCGAAGCGGGCGGACGCTTGACGTCGTTAGCAGGCGAAAACGGACCTCACGGCAGAAATGCGCTGGCCAGCAACGGACATTTACACCGAAACGCCCTTGATTTCCTCGGCACAGACAGAAAATTAGGCGATTAAATAGCCGAATCTCACAAAAATACCCGCCTGAGCAGGGCGGGTATTTTGATGAGAAAACTATTCTTTTAGAAAATCGAAGTATTCGACGGTGGATTTTGGCATTCTTGATACTCCGTTGTACCCGGTTCATAGGCGCTACAATCTGAAATCTCGCTAAAGAGCCATACTGAGAGAATCATTGCGCCAATACTCAGAATAGTTCCTATGGCTCCCACCACGATTGCACCAATTGCCATGAGGCGCGCCCGGCGGTAAAAGAATTGAGGGTCTGAAGGGCGAGTACGTCGTAGTGCCATAATTCCCAGGACGATTCCTAAGACCGCAGGAACCAAGCTCAGACCGGCGGCACCTAGTGCCAAAAAAATGACTGCACCGATAGAAAAGACTGCCGATACGATTCCACCAAACGCCAAAACATAACCACGCCCCCTCGCATCAGTGGGGTGGGCGCCTAATGGGCGACGTACATTCTCAGGGATCACAAATTGCTCAGGTACTCCTGACTGTGTGGCCAGTGAACCAGGCTGCCATGGTTCCACATGGTTCTGATGAGAAGCAGAAGGCTGTACGGGCTGCTGGGGAGATGAAGCAGAAAATGATGGCATCAGAGCAAAAGACCTTATCCGCAGAAAATATGTATTTCTATTCAATCACAGCCACTTACCCGAAATGTATAGCTCAAGAGCGAGAATAGAAGAAAAAGGGCACAAAAAAGCCCCCTTCTCATAGAGAAGGGGGCTAATCGTGGAGATGCGGGGAATCGAACCCCGGTCCGATGTGTTTTCAACAGGGCTTCTACGTGCGTAGTTTACGTAGTGGTGTTTTCGGCTCCGGCACTTGCGTAAACACATATGCCGCCGAACCTATTCGTATAAGAGTCCCTTATGCCCCTACGACGAGGGTATAAAGCAGTGGCCTTCTAAGTTGATGCCGGGTACTGAGTCAAAGGCGAACTCAGGCCGACAGACTGGACTCGCGCTTAGGCAGCGAGTGCGAAGTCAGTGCGATTTTGTTTTGCACTTATTGTTTTGCAGAGGGTATTTACGAGTGTCCTCTACATCCTCGGCACGCTTCACCTGTTTCAACTCACATCGTCGAAACCGATCATCCCCAATATTCTTTTTTCAAAGAGCTTACCTATTCCAGAAAGTTATCTGCTTGATAAAGCCTAAATTTACCTACAGGACCAATCCGGGCAGGACTCTTCAGTCTACACCGACACAACTTATTTGCCAAGAGCCAGCAATAGGAGGTAGCCGTTATCACTAGCCAAGATTCTTATACCGCATAGCGCGGGCGGCTTCCAAGTTGTCCTGGCGCTCACGGAGCGCGTGGCGTTTGTCGAACTCTCGTTTACCGGTAGCTAGCGCGATTTCAGCCTTCGCTTTACCGTTAGAGAAATAGATGCGCAGGGGAACTGCCGTGTAACCCGTTTCGTTGAGTTTCTGCGCAATCTTATCAATTTCATAGCGGTGCAAGAGCAGTTTTCGACGGCGTCTTGCTTGGTGGTTGGTCCACGAACCTCGCCCATATTCGGCGATATTTATGCCTTCCAGCCAAAGCTCGTTACCGTACATCTGGCAGAAGCCTTCAGTAATGTTAACTCCCCCATCTCGCAGGGATTTTACTTCGGTACCCATGAGCTGCAATCCAGCTTCGTAGGTATCTACGATGTTGTAGTTGTGGCGAGCTTTTCTGTTCGATGCAACTACTTTATTATTCGGGTCTTCAGTCTTTTTTTTCTTCTGTGTTGCCATCATTTTCTTATTCTTTTTCGTTTCGCATTGATGCTCTCCAGCGAATGCCAGCATCAATAAAATCATCAATTTTGCCATCAAATACTGCAGAGGGGTTTCCCTCTTCATGGTTAGTGCGGAGATCTTTAACCATTTGGTAAGGGTTCAGCACGTAGGAGCGCATTTGATCACCCCAGGATGCCTTGACGTCGCCTGCTAATTCCTTCTTTTTGGCGTCCTCTTGTTCTTTCTTGAGCAAGAGCAATCTGGATTGAAGAACGCGAAGAGCAGCAGCGCGGTTCTGTATCTGCGATTTTTCATTCTGCATCGATACCACGATTCCCGTGGGTATATGGGTCAGTCGAACCGCAGAGTCAGTGGTGTTCACTGACTGACCTCCAGGACCAGAACTTCGGAATACATCCACTTTGATTTCGGTGTCTGGAATATCGATGAATTCCGTTTGCTCGATCAGTGGAATTACCTCCACCGCAGCGAACGACGTCATGCGTTTCCCCTGGCTGTTAAAGGGAGAAATACGCACCAATCGATGGGTTCCCGCTTCGATAGATAGACGTCCATAAGCGTACGGTGCTTGAACCTCGAAAGTCGTCGATTTGATGCCGGCTTCTTCGGCAAAGGAGGTATCAAGAATCTGGGTGGTAAATCCATGAGATTCTGCCCACCGTAAATACATCCGCTGAAGCATCTCAGCGAAATCTGCAGCGTCCACGCCTCCCGCACCTGAACGAATGGTGACTACAGCTTCCCGCTGATCGTATTCACCCGATAGCAGGGTAACAACTTCGAGTTCAGCCAGTTTTTTGGCAATAACTTTGAGGTCTTCCTCAGCTTCTGCCAGCAAATCAGCTTCGTCTTCTTCCTCAGCTAACTCGACCATTGCTTCAAGATCGTTAATGCTCTCTTCAGTTTGGGTAAGCCTTTCGAGTTCGGACTGGCGATGTGAGAGTTGTGAAGTTATCTTCTGCGCCTTCTCAGGATCGTCCCAGAGGCTCGGAGCACCAGCTTCTTCGGAAAGCTCTGCAATAGATTTTTTGAGCGCATCAATATCACTCACCTGTGCGATGGATGCATAGGTGAATCGTAAATTCTTGATTTCTGAGGAAAAGTCTATTGAAGCCATGACTCTTAAGCCTAGCCGATATATGAATTTTTAGTGTGGTGTTACTGTTGCAGCTCACTACGCGCTGAGCTTGTAGCTGTAATTTCTACACCTTCTGGGAGAACTATGGAGACGAGCGGAATCCTCGCACGGGCGCTGAGCGTGACTTGCGCGGTGTTTGCATCGGGTGCTCCCGTAGGATTCGAGATTCTCAATGCTTCGAATTCCTGTACAGCCCCCGTCTGTTCAAGGGTCTGGCTCACTGTTTCTGAAACCGCTGCGTTAGTGAGTCGTACATAAGGCTTATCTGAACCGCTGGATAACCCCGTTACTCGCTGGGCAGCAGCGGAGCTGAGCTGGTCGGAAAGATTTTGAAGTTGTTGCTGCTGTATATAGACGGATGTAATGCCTATTACCACAGTCGCCAGTATCAACAGAACAACGCCTAAACCAATCAGAAGAAGCATGATGCTACCTTCTTCATCAGCTGCGCGTGCAGAATCTGCTTTCATCGATACCTGCCTCCCCAAACGAATGAAGAGGAAGAGACTTCTGCAAAGGAAGCTCCCCTGACCCAAGGAATAAGAGGGAGTTGGACTTGTACAGTTGTGCTCACACGGATGGAGTCAGACTGGGAGCAGTCATTTCCACAACTTACAGCAACGCGCAGGTTCTCCGGTTCAATCCCATAGTCACGAGCAGCAAACTGTGCTGCCTGTTGCGCAGTCTGAGAATTCATCTGATCTAGCGGCTGGTTAGATATTGTCTGAGCAGCTTGATCTGCAGCGGCGTGGGCGGCCATGGTACCGGATTGCACAGCGAAAACGGAGAGCAAAAAGTAAATGGTGGGCACCATGAGCATAAAACCTAGACCAATAAATTCCACCATCGCGTTGCCCTCTTCTGAGTTATTGACACTAGCTATAGAGGTAATTTTGTGCCGAAGCGTCTGGTACCAGCTATTTCTATTTTTGGACGATTGCATGTCCGCTCACCTCAATCCCCTGATCGAATCCGAAAGGACCAACCACAGGTAACGTGCCGTGGACTCTTATCTCGATGGCATCGACCCCGTTTACCGTTACGGCCGAGCTAGAAACAGTTGTTTGATAGATATCCGGTAGACCACCAGCAATGATTTCTTCCGTACGCGTTCGTCCCTCGGATTCTGTTCTATCCAGCAGAGTTCCATAGCGTGCGCCGGCAGATGCCGCATCGAGCATGATATTGCGGGCATAGAGCGCAAAAGCAATTTGCAGAACGACGCCAAAGAGCATCAACACCAAAGCGCTGACCATCACGAACTCGGCGGTAACATTACCGCGTTCTTTGGTGTCGTTCTGAAGGGGTGAATACATGCTAAAAACCCGTAGAAGAATCTATTTGCTGACCATAGACATGGCGTTATTGAACATGTTGACCAGGGCATCCTGAGCAACGACCAACAAGGCAGCCACAAGGATGGCGGTCATCATTGTGATCATAACCCAGCCGGGGACATCCCCTCTTTCCTGGTCGTCGTACTGCGGTGCAGCCTGACCAAAGAAAGCGTTCATCATGGTGAGAGCGAAAAGGACTGTTTTCTTCATGGTTTCTCCTAGAGATTGAAGCGCAAAGCGCAGATTTAGAATTTGAAATTGATAAGGGATAGACCGGGAAATAGAGCAAAAACTACGGTAAGCGGCAGAATACAAAAGATGATGGGCGCCATCATGGCTATTTCTTTCTTACCCGCAGCTTCCATCAGCTGTCGTTTAGAAGAATCGCGTACGTCCTGAGCCTGTGCCCGCAATACTTCGGAAAGAGGAGTACCTCTCTCGATGGCGACGACGATTCCATCCACAAAACGTGCCAGTGGGGCGATTTCGGTTCGTGCGGAGAAATCTTGCAAGGACCTCACCAAACCATCGCCCGAACGTATCTGAGCAAGAATCTTTTTGAATTCACCCGAAAGCTCTCCACTGGAGCAACGGCAGACTCGCTCCAAGGCACCGGCAGCTGATTCACCGGCTGTGACCGAGAGAGCCATTAGCTCTGCGAGCGCGGGAAATTCTTCCAACATTTTGGATTCTCGTTTTTCAATGGTTTGTGTAAGCCACCAGTCTCGGGCCAGGTAACCGGCTACTGCTGAAAGGACGCAGATTGCTAAAGCCCCCGCCACCGAAATTTTTCCTTGAATCATTCCCAAGCCCATAAACAGGGCTGCCGCCACAAGTCCGATGAGCGACCACACCAACTGTTCTGCCCTGAAGCTTGACACCGAGAGATTTAGGCCAGAACGAATGAGGCGTTTTTCTAAAGCTGTGGTGTTGATAGTGGAATGGTTGAACCGTGCCAGAGCTGTTCGTATAAAAGGTCGCAGGACCTCGACAAAGCTCTCACCCATGCCCATCTGAGACTGTTGGGATTCATAGCGCAATGAAGCATGGATTTCCTGGGACTTCATCTGAGGTGCAATACGGTCAGAAAAGTCAACCGTGCGTCGTGCCAATAGTGCTGATGCAACCAACCATATTCCAGCTGCAAGACACAACCCAATCAAGATTTTGTGACTCATGCCAGTACCCTCCGTTCAGCAGGGAGCTCTCCAATTTTGAGCATGACGCGGTAGGCAACCACCGAGATGATGAGTCCGCCGAGCATGACCATCAGGCCTGGGAATGAGTTATAGACTTGCACGGTACCTGGCTGAGTTGCCATCAAGCACAGCACCACCCACGGTGCAACTACGGCGAGTTTGGCGGCATTTACCGTCCAGGATTGTCTCGCTTCAATTTCCGAACGAGTTCGGGCGTTTTCTCTCAAGAATTCGCTGAGTGTTCCCAACAATCTGCCCAGATCAGTACCGCCGACTTCACGAGTTACTTTGAGAGCCTCGACGATATTATCTGCAGTTGGATCAGCCATCCTCTCCTTGAACCGGTTCAAGGAGGCAACGAATTCTCCTGTAGATCGGTAGTCGGCAGAGAACAATTCAAAAGGCTCCCGAAGTTGCTCCGGTCCCCTATATTGCAGTTGCATCATTGCTTCTGGCAAAGAGAGACCAGCCCTAATAGCTGAGCGAAGATGGTCAACAACGTCGGGCCAAAGTTCACGGATGGCAGCAGTCCTTTTCTTTGCACGTTGTGCCACTAAAAATCGTGGCAAAAAGAAGCTGAGGACTGCAGTGATGAGAGCCAGATTATTAAGGGCAGTAATGACCCAGATTAACAGAGCAAGAAATCCCGCCACCAACGTGGAAAGTGCGTAAAACCGCTGTGGGCTCATCCGTTGAATATCCGCCTGGCGGAGCAGAACTGACATTTTAGATTCTGGTTTGTGCCGTTTGGTGATGGGTTGCGGCGCCTCCCAGAAAGAGAGCCATACGAGGAATACTCCGATACCCAGAACAAGCCCTATGATGGCGTTCATCGTTTATCCCCTCCCCCGCCAGATTTGAACAGGGATTCGCTGGTATATCCGGCACGCTCAAATTTATGGGATACGGGAAGTTCTGAAGCTGTGCACACCAGTTCATCTCCGCGGCGCTCAAAAAGAGTCGTGGTTTCAATCACTGAATTCTCTACGCGGTTGCCGAGCGCAATAATCTCGCTAACGCGGCGTCTGCCCCGATTATCTCGGCTGCAGTGCACCACGACATCGAAACAGGAAGCTACGGTGGGTACCACGAACTGGCTAGATATGTTCTCACCAGCGAGCAGGGGCAAGGTGCACATCTTTGTGACAGCATCGCGCGCAGAGTTAGCGTGAATGGTACACATGCCCGGTAAACCCGAGTTCAACGCAATCAGCATATCCAGCGATTCCGCCTCACGTACCTCGCCGATTAACAACCGATCCGGTCTCATACGCAAAGCTTCTTTAACCAGACGGCGGAGCGGGATTTCACCGGTTCCTTCTAAGTTTTCTTGCCGGCATTGGAGACCCACGACGTCCCGCAGAGGAACCTGAAGTTCAAAGATTTCTTCGCACGTTACGACTCTCTCGCGCTGACCGATACTTGCTGTGAGACAGTTCAACAGGGTGGTTTTACCAGCCTGGGTTGCACCTGAAACTAAGATGTTGAGCCCGCTAGCTACTGCGGCGTTGAGAAATTGCGCAGCTTCAGGAGTAAGGGAACCGAGTTTAACTAAATCATTCAATCTACGCGCGCGTGCGATGAACTTGCGAATATTAACAGACCAGTGCTGACGCGTGATATCGGGGATAACCACGTGTAGGCGCGAGCCGTCCGGTAGAGACGCATCTACAAAGGGGTTACTCAAATCGAGCCTGCGACCGGACTGCTTCAGCATTCTTTCCACCAGATAGCGAATTTGATCCTCTGTCAGAAGAAGTCCGGTTAATTCCGATTCGCCATAGCGAGCCACAAAAATTTCTGACGGAGAGTTAATCCAAATCTCCTCGATACTGGGATCATCAAGATATTTCTGCAATGAGCCAAAGCCACAAATCGTATCAATCAAGTTCTTGCGAATTTGAGCAAAGTCATCCAGTATGGGCAAGGTTCCTTTGACCATCCGAGACTCATATTGGGCGATGGACTGGTCAATAATTCGAGCGGCTTGATCCTGGTCTGCCAGAGGATCAATGCCGCTATGGCGGATCATTTCGCGGACGTCGCTCTCCAAGAGCTTATATCCGGGAAGCTTATCCAAAACTGGCATGTGAAATCCTCTGATGGCTGATGATGCGTAACTAGATGAAAGAATTACTGACAATCTATGCGCAACAATTGACATCAAACAAGCAGAAATATAGGGCTGCTGTGGAAAACTTCTTGAACTTCCCCCGATTCACTTCAACGCCACCTTTTAAAAAGAAACATTGATAAGCTACTATAAAGTTTTTGTCCCCTCTCCCACCAAGCATTGTCCCCAGTTGTGAAACAGACTACATATTTCGTCATAATTCACACACTTTACGCATGAAAGAAGCGCCAGATGAATCATCTGGCGCTTCTTATGAGATTTGTTTCTGCGAAATTATGCGTTCAGTTGATGCAATCGTTCACGTTTCTTTTCCAAGCGGGTAATCTCCGAATTTACTATTTCGAGTTTTTGTTCATTACTCATAGCATCAATCTCAGCCTGAGAATCCTCAGCGATATCAGCAAGAGCCACAACGACAGTCTCTGTTGAACCTGATTCAATGGCCTGCATTAGCTCTCGTCGGCTGACCTCCATGGTCTCCAGCTTCTGCTGGGCAGCCAGCAGGTCCCCTTCATACCGGTTCCGTTTGGTGGTGCCAAAAGGCAAATCACGCATAACGTCTACGGCTTCCATAGCCTCGCCGTCAAACTTGACTGCGCCCCTTTCCAGCACCACGCCACGATCACAAATCTGCGACACCAAATCAAGGTCATGGCTCACTACAACAAGAGTCTTACCGCTAGCGCACAGCTCCTTAATCTTTGCGAGGCATTTGCGCTGGAACGGCTCATCGCCCACCGCCAAAATCTCATCCACCAAGAAAATTTCAGGATCAGTATGAATAGCCACGGCGAAAGCTAGACGAAGGTACATACCCGATGAATAGAATTTCACTTCGGTATCGATAAAGTCGCCGATCTCAGAGAAAGCGACAATCTCATCAAATTTCGCTTCGATTTGTTCTTTTTCCATACCCAAAATCGCAGCGTTCATAAAGACGTTGTCGCGGCCCGTAAGGTCAGGATGGAAACCAGCACCGACCTCGATGAGTCCAGCGATGCGTCCTCGTGTTAGCACACTTCCGTCGTCGGGTTGCATAACTCCAGAGATGAGCTTCAACAAGGTTGACTTGCCCGAGCCGTTGTAGCCCAACAGCGCAACTCGCTCACCCTGGCGAATATTCATCGTGACGTCGTTGAGCGCATTGAACTTTTCGCTCAAATCACCCTTACGCCCTTTCACCAGCCAAATGAAAGCTTCTTTCATCGACCGCGTATGACGCAAAACAAAACGTTTAAAAAGGTGATCAATACGTATGACATCCGGGGCGTTCGCTGCCACTGGAGGTAGATCAAATATATCCAGTTTCATGATTACAACTCCTGTGCGAAGTTACCCTCGAACTTGCGAAATAGATAGTTCCCCAGCAATAGCAAAACAAGAGAGACACCGAATGCAACCGGCACCCAAATCGTCAAAAGATGCGGGAACATATGCCAGTTACCTGCCTCTAACAAGAATCCCTGCTGTTCAACACTCAATGTGGGTTGCCAGAAAGCGTAGTGAAAGAGTTCGACGGCAACGCTCAGCGGATTGGTCATATAGATTTGCTCGATATGTGGAATCTGCACCTCGCGAGCCACCATGGTCCAGGAATACATCACAGGAGACAGCCAGGTAGCCATCATCAAAAACATATCCACCAGGTTTTCAGAGTCGCGGAAGAACACATTGGCGACACCAAAAATCATTCCGACAGCAAGCCCAAACAGCATAATGAGAACAATTCCCACTGCCGCTGCAAGAATTTGTTTGATATCCGGTGACCACCCCACCACAAAACACGCTACGATGAGCACCAATATTTGGGGAAGAAAGTGGATAATTCCTACCCAAATAGTGGAGAGCGAGAAGAGCTGCCTCGGAAGGTAAATCTTCTTGATCAATGCCCCGTTCACCACAAAGGCACGTGCGCCGTTGCTAAAACACTCTGAGAAGAAATTAATAACGATAATGCCTGAGAAAAGATAAACAGAATAATTCTGTAGTCCTTTCTCAAGACCCAAAAAGATACCCAGAGCTAAATAAAAGACCAGGAATTGAACCGCAGGTTTAATATAAGACCAGACAATGCCCAGCACCGATCCGCGGTAGCGAACCTGGATTTCCTTATCTACGAGCAGTTTTAGAAGATATCTGTGATTGAGAGCGTCCTTCAGCCCCCGGCCTCGACCGGGGGCTGAAAACTCTCGATTAGCTATATCAGTCATCGAGTAATTTCTGACTCCGTATGCTTATTGAAAGTCTCTTGCCATGCTTCGTAAGAAGCTACTTGTTCTGCAGCTTCTTTATATTGCTTACGCAAATCTGCCCAGTCGGTAAAGAGCTTGGTATGAAGCTTGGTAGCTCGTACCAAATCCTTGCGCAACTGCTGAGGGTCACGTTTGTACCAGAACACACCGGTTCCTTCAGCATTGGTCACAAGGAGCGAGTCGAATTTTGAGACAGTCCACCAGCGATTTTCTGCATAGGTGAGCTGAATTTGCGGGTTTTTCTCCGCCATCTCATCCACTGGCTTGAAGAGCTGGCGTCCCACTGTTGAAACTGCCCACGGCACCAGCTTCGAATAGCCGGGAGCATGGAAATTACGGCGGCCCTTGAACGGAGGTTTCTTCGTCTTGGGCTGCGGGTAATCGTCAATGTTGGTCTTGAGCTGTGCGTCTTGGAAGTTCTTGACCTTGCCGCGAATGACGGGCAATCGTTCGCTCAACGAAGGATGAAGATGTTCAGGACCTGAGAGCAAATCTTCAATCGCCAACAAGCGACCTTCCTCAGTGTAGTACTGCATCGACAGAGCATGCTTTACGTCGAGGAAAAGAGACTCGCGAAGAACCGACCCACCCTTTTCAAAGGGTGAGTGAATCAAAGCAGTAATGAGTCGGTTACGCTCATGGAAGTATGCCTGCCAGCCCACCGAATCGTCTTTGTCCTGCCAGGAGACATGCCACAGACCTGCTCCGGGGAAAGACACCGTTGCAATGCCCGCCTCCTTAGCGCGAAGACCGTATTCGGCATCGTCCCATTTAAGGAAGAGGGGAAGGGACAAGCCAATCTTCTTGATGACCTCGGTGGGAATGAGGCACATCCACCAGCCGTTGTAGTCTACGTCGACACGGCGATGCATCCAGTGCGTGCTACGCAGGTTGCTTTTCGCTAAATCGTGACCCAAGGACATGTCTTCGTGGGGTCGATCGTAGAAAGTTCGCCAAGGGTTTACAACCTCGCCGAATGCGTGAAGAACTGAACGGTCGAACATGTCAAACATGTGTCCACCCACAATGGTGGGGTTCTTGCAGTAGTCGGCAAAAGTAATAAGGCGCAGAATTGATTCTGGTTCAACCACGACGTCGTCGTCCAGCAACAAAACGTAGTCGCTACCATTGTTTATCGACTCATACATGCCGCGACCGAACCCGCCTGATCCACCCAGATTACTCTGGTTGATAATGCGGAATTTACCAGAGAGAGGCTTAACGGCATTTTCAAAATCGGGGTGATCGGCTACCTTATCGGTACCTTGATCCACGATAAGAATTTCCTGAACAGACTCTAAAGCATCGAGATTTTCGCCCAGGGAGCGAATGTTATTGATGCAGTATTCAACCTTGTTCATCGTGGTAATTTGAACAGTTGCTTTGCCGCCGTCTTGACCCAAACGTGGTTCGATATCGCCCTGCCACTCAGCTTCCTGCAGAATCAGGTCACTCTTTGTGGCTGTGAGGTCGAACCAGTACCAGCCACCATCACCAAACGGGGCAAGAGTGAGCTGGAAAGTAGAGGTAGCGACGCCAGAAACGACTTTTGCGTCCACGCGCTGAATCACACCACGTGCGTTCGACTTATACACCACGATCATGCCGTCGCCTTCGGTCCTCAGCTGAAGGTTGACCGAATCTAGCTCTGTCCAACGACGCCAGTAGGACGCGGGAAAAGCATTGAAATACGTACCAAATGAAACTGTCTTACCAGCATCGATTTTGGTGGAACGGCGTCCTAAAACATCGGGAGATGCAGAACGTGAAGGAGCGTTTGCGTCCGTTTTCAACTCTTGAACTGCTGCTGCCTCTGCGATGGCGTCCGCGGCGTCGCCGTCCATACGAGTAGGAAGTTGAACACCAGTGGCGCTACCGCTATCGATGTATAGAGGGATGACGTCCGTCTGCACTGCTTCGGGCAGAATGATTCGTTGCAAGGTACGAAGAGACTTCGTCTTTGGGGTGGGGGTAGCAGTCATCTTATGCATCCACCCCGCCTGCTTCGAGCTTCTGTCCATTTTCAAAATGAGGCTTAATCTTGTTGTCGAACATAGATAGTGCCGCGCCAATAGCCATGTGCATGTCAAGGTACTTGTAGGTACCCAAACGACCGCCAAAGAGAACCTTGTCTTCACCCTTTGCAAGGTCGCGGTATGCCAAAAGCTTCTCGCGGTCGACAGAGGTGTTCACCGGGTAGTATGGCTCATCGCCCTTCTCAGCGAATCGGGAGAATTCGCGCATAATAACGGTGGCGTCCTTCGTGTAATCACGCTCGGGGTGGAAGTGGCGGAATTCGTGGATGCGGGTATAAGGCTGATCTGCATCGGGGTAGTTCATCACTGCGCAACCCTGGAAATCCTCGATGGGAAGAACTTCTTGTTCCAAGTCGATGGTGCGCCAGGAGAGGTCGCCTTCTGCGAAATCGAAGTAGCGATCGACCGGCCCAGTGTAAATCACGGGAACCTGCCCGATAACGTTAGAGCGAGAATACTCATGACCGTCTTCGAAGAAATCGGTATTGAGGTGAACTTCGATGTTTTCGTGTGCGGCCATGCGCTCAAGCCATGCGGCGTATCCATCTACCGGCAAACCTTCATACTTGTCGTTGAAGTAGCGGTTGTCATAGTTGTAGCGAACTGGCAAGCGCGAAATGATAGATGCCGGTAAGTCAGCGGGATCAGTCTGCCACTGTTTTGCAGTGTAATGCTTGATGAAAGCCTCGTAGAGCGGACGACCGATGAGCTGGATGCCCTTATCGTTGAGGTTCTGAGGATCGGTACCAGCCAACTCGCCCGCTTGCTCCTGAATAAGTGCTTTTGCTTCAGCAGGGGAATAAGCGGCGTTGAAGAACTGGTTGATGGTTCCCAGGTTAATAGGCATGGGATAGACCACGCCGTTGTGGTTGGTGTACACCTTATGAACGTAGTTGGTGAAGTCAGTAAAGCGGTTGACATATTCCCAGACACGTTCATTTGAAGTATGGAAAAGGTGAGCACCGTACTGGTGAACCTCAATACCAGTCTGCTCTTCTTTCTTACTGTATGCGTTGCCACCAATATGCGAGCGACGGTCCAGAAGCGCTACCTTGAGACCTAGTTCGGTTGCAGCACGCTCTGCGATGGTCAGACCAAATAAGCCCGAACCTACGACTACGAGATCAGCGTTCACAAAATACTCCTGTACTTCTGGTTTCCTAGCCTGCGCTAGAAGTAATTATTTTTGACCGATGGCGAGCGAATCTACAGATCTACACCTTCTGACAAAACTACCTGATGATTTATTCTAACGTGCTTTGCTAACTCACATTTTTTATACTCTTCAGAGAATTTTCTGAGCTCACCTGGGGAAAACATCGAAACACTCAGAAATATTCAGTTAATTTTAAGGGATTTTCTGAGATTTCATTGAGTTATCCACAGGTTGAAGGGACCCCCGTTGCACAAGAGAGAGCGCTTTATTCTTATTAAGAGATGCACCGAAAATTTTTACTCGCACTCAGTGAAAACGAACATCTTTTAGTTCTTAAGGTTGAAGCTCATCCGCGTCTCTCTGGCCTTCACTTGCATGAGAGGCTGCGAGAAATGCTCAATACAGAAGATTCATTCAGCGTGAGTTCTTCCGGTTCTTTGGACGACGTCCGACATTTCCAAGATATCCCCGCAGGCAGCATCATTTCTTCGAGTGAGCACCCCATATTGACTTCCCTGCCTGCGCAAAATGCCCTCTTTCTCCAAGTTATTGCTGGGCCAGATATGGGAAAGCGTTTTTCGCTGCATCGGAATTCCGCGTTCAGGGTTGGGCGAACCAACGGCGAAATTCAGATACATGACCCTCTGCTAGATACCGAATCCGCTCTAGTCTCGATGACTCCTTCAGGAATATTTATCATCGATGACAGCGAGGAGTATGAACTCAAACTTCACGAAGAAGTCATATGGGGGTCATCCGTCGTCGAGCTAGTGGAGAACACAAAGTGTCGCCACGACGTCGTCCACTCAGATCTTTTTAGCCCGTTTTCGTTGGATTTACCTCCCCGGCGACCGCTTTTTCAGCAGGTCGCCATGATAGTTCTACCCCTTCTCGTGGGAGGAGTAATAGCAGTAATAACCGGTATGTGGTTCTTTCTGATGATGTCGATAGCTTCATCCCTCATGCTGGGTATCAATCTAAAGTCCGGTCACGGCCAATCCAAAAAATATCGGCGCATCCTAGACGATGGCATTGCAAAGGATAAAGCGCGAGCGCATTCCGTACACGGTCTGGAATGCCCGGGAGCGTTGAAACGGCCTCTCTCGGAGGCTATGACGTGGGGTCGTGGCTCACGGGAGGTTAACTGTGAGAGTTCTCAGCTGCGTTTTGAGGATTTACCGATGTTGCAGTCAGTTCCCATCTATTCGCGGTTGTATAAAAACTCTGCTCAGGTATTTGACGCTCATGTTTCAGTGTCGGTGTTTCGGCATCTTCTCTTACAACTCATTCTTAAAACTAAAGGAGCTAGAATTTTCATTGATCCTGCGCTCCTTCGGATTCTTCCTGCGGAATGTGAGCTTTTGCAGGTACTACCAAACGTCGAGCTTATGAGCTCCTCCTCGAATTTAGATGGCGGTAGCGAGCAGGACTGGCTCATTTTTGCTTCGGAGAGTGACGTTAAACTTGAGGGGTGGATTGGGTCAGTAGTGCGGTTCTTGGAGCCTCACCGAAATCGCCCGCCGGTTGATGAGCTCCTCCAACGCCGTGTTCCTCTCACAATTCTCGATGAAGATACTTCGGGTGCGGAAAACAACCTCGCTCTTAGTTTCCATCATTTCGCAGAGTGTCCTGCTCCTCGGTTCGATACCGGGCAAGTACTGAGATGTACTGCTCACGGGATGGCATCGCGGACTTTTGAAAAATTGTTCTTGAACTGGCTAAATCAACTATCTACACTTGCTCTCGAACAGAATTCTGTCGTTGTATCTGAGCACCCCCTCTTTGATATAGATGCCGCGCAAGAGCGGTGGCAAAGTTCCTTATTTACTCGTTCCCTCTCATTTCCTGTGGGCATAAGCGATGGAGCAGAGACCATTCTGGATTTATCAGTTCATGGCCCCCATCTTCTGTTGGCTGGAACAACCGGGTCAGGTAAGTCTCAGCTACTGCGCTCTATCATTCTCAGTCTTGTCTACTCTTTCGCGCCGTCGCGTCTGGCGCTCGTCCTCATCGATTTCAAAGGAGCCGCAGGGCTCGGTCAATTTGAAAGGCTTCCGCACACCCAGGCGGTGCTTTCTGACTTAGAAGAAGGTGAATTTGATCGTTCACTCAAATTCTTGCGGGCAGATTTGGAAAAAAGGGAAAGGCTGTTCCGTTCTCTAGCGGTGAGCTCTTACACTGATTATCTTCACCTGATGTATAAGCGTAACGAAAAGCCCAAATACCCTGAGCTGTTAATCGTGGTTGATGAATTTAAAATGCTCACCGACCAATTTCCTCAGAGCATGAATGAATTGATGCGTGTGGCTACTATCGGCAGATCCCTCGGCGTGCATTTGCTTCTCTCTACTCAGAAACCGCGGGGGAATGTCTCCTCGGATATCACATCCAACATCGGTACCACCCTGTGTTTGCGGGTGGCATCAAGCGCCGAGTCTATCTCTGTCATAGATTCAGACCTTGCCGCCAAAATACCTCTGAGTTCACCGGGTGCAGGATATATCAAGTACTCAGATGGTTCTCTGATCCCTTTTCAATCTCTTTATATTGATTCGCCCAGAAAGCCCCCTGAGCAGGCAGCTTGCTCGCTTTCTATACTCGGAACCGGTATATCTTCGAAGACTTTGATTCCAGAGTCTGCAGATGAAGACGCGCGGTTAGCAGACTATGTAAGTCGTGTGCAGGCGGTTTGCGCGCCTTCGGACTATCGACCAATCCCCCATCGAAAGGCTTCTTCTACTCTTTCCATTTCAGAGGGCCGTCGTCTTTTGTTAGGCGTAGTTGAAATTGCCGCAGCAGGTGATCATCACGAGGTTGAACTAGATAGTCAAATCGGTCCAATTAGCCTGGTGGCAGAGCAAAATCAGAGATGGGAATTATTGAGGACGCTGGCAGTTCAGGCGCTCGCTGCGGATATAGAAACCCATATCTTGTGCGGCGAATATAGCAGTTTTACCTATTTCCAAAATTTTGTACAGGAATCGGGATGGCAGGTGAGTTCACTTGTGGGTCCTTTTGACCCTGAATTCCAAACTTTGGTGTGGAGGGAAGTTACCCAGGAAAGCTCTTCCAATCGCCCCATTTTATTTCTTATTGATGGCTTAGACAGCTGGCTTGAAATGCATGTCAAGGAGCTGGAAGCGAGCAGAACTCTGCAGAGATTACTCATGAATGCTCCAACCAAGAACCATATCGTCGTAGCAGGTTCGCATACGAGCTTAAAGGGAAGCATGGCCCAGCTCTTTTCTACTCAGTTATTGAGCGATGAAGCTATCAGTAAGGATCCGTTGAAATCAATCAGCAAGAATATTCTTCACCCCGCCCCTCATAATTTTTCAGTCGAGGGCAAACTAGTCAAGAAATTCAGTCCCCACTCAAAAATTACCTCTGCAGAATTGATTCCTGCGCAGAGCGCACTACCCAGAGACATCTCCCCACCAATATCTTCACACGAGTGCTGGAATCAGTTGCCTCTAAAGATTACTTTAAAAGAAGCTGCAAAACTTCCTCTTGTTTTCCCAGCTCATCTATCCTCACAGCAGAATCTGGTGCTTCGTACCGCTGTCACGCGGCACAACGAGCTGATGGTAACCGCTTACCCTATGCACCAGTGCACAGCTATCGTTGGTCCCCGCTTATCCGGCAAAACAGCTTTGCTAGATGCTTTGCAACAACTCAACCCGGAATACTCCTATTTGAGAATCTCGGGAAAGATACCCGCAACCGCAGAGCAACTAGCTGAAATCCAGCGACATCTGGAGACTACGCCGCATTTGGTGCTCCTTCTGGACGATTTACAATTTGTGGCACACGAGGTTCAGCAAAAAATTCTGCAGAATATGTCGCAGTTAGAGCACGTATTTTTTACGGTAGTTCCCAATCCACGTCTGATGTCTCTTCCACTGTATTCAGCCGGAATAGGCGCCATCCGCGGATTTGCGTTGATGCCGCAGAGCCCCCGAGATCTTGAGTTTTTCGCCAGCGCGAATTTAGCTGATGACCTCAAGACGGAGGGGCAAATCCCCGCTGGCAGAGTCCTCTACATCAATCAGGGCGACAGCGTAGCTCTACAGGTCCCTATCGAGGGAACGTCCCGATGAGTGCGCTTCAAAGAAAGCGTTGACGGAGGAAGAAAAGAGCATCATAATCGCGAGTCCGCCAAGAAAAACAGCTAACAAGCCAATGAACAGCTGCCCACCCACTACGGTCTGTACTCCTAGGATGACAGCAAATAATTGCCAGACTAAAAGCATTGAACGGGCTGAAGGTTTACCCGCCAAGAGCTTGCAGGCGGAAAAGGCAATGACAGCTGCAATCACCAGGAAGAAAATGGCGAGAGCGATGATACGCCCCATCCCTGTCTCAGATGCTCCCGCCGAAATAATCATGATCACCGAATAACCGGCAATAGCAAGTGCTTCGAGGAAACCCACCCCAGCTGCTACTTTGATAGAACCAGGTGCTTGGAGTGATGCCACAGATTTGCCTCTGTTCGTAATAAAAGCGGATTCTTTAGACTCCATAGTAGCTAAAAATTTAGGGTCTCCTATATACCTCATTTGCACTATTTGCACCTGTGAGATATAACTCAGCTCCCGGAGGAATTTTCTTCTAGAAACCTCTTGTTTACGCTTTCTTTACGTGGGAAAGTTATTGAGGTTTAGAAAGGCCTCTACTCGTAGGGGCCTCATTTGTTGTCATAGTATTTGTTGCAATCAGATACTTGCGAGTTAGCCTCTAATAAGGAGAACGTGCTCATGGATTGGCGTAGCCGTGCTGCTTGCCTGGAGAAGGATCCAGAACTATTTTTTCCCGTAGGAAATACTGGTCCCGCCTTACTTCAGATTGAAGAAGCAAAAACGGTATGCCGTAACTGCACGGTCATGGACACCTGTCTGCAGTGGGCTATCGAAACAGGGCAAGACTCCGGTGTATGGGGCGGTATGAGTGAGGACGAGCGACGCGCTATGAAGCGTCGAGCTGCCCGAGCCCGTCGCGCTTCCTAAGTTTAGGAAACATCGAGTATTAAGTTCCTTGAAAGAGGGGAATCAGCTAACAAGCTGATTCCCCTCTTTCTTTGTTCTAATTTATTAGTTGGTTGTCAGATGAGCACGGATGGTAACTGCTGTACCGCGAGGCTGACGCGGTTCCCATCGAATGGAACCATTGAGCTCGCTGGCAACGAGTGTGCGCACAATTTGCATGCCCAGCCCCTCCCTGCCCTTATTTTCTCGATAAGCTGACGTCCCTGCTTCTTCAATGGGATACTTCACCATTCCGCATCCATCATCACAGATGGTAACGGTGAGTTGTCGTTCATTTTGTGCCGTGAGGCTTTGTAGAGCGGTCAGGGTAACTGTCCCAGTTTCGCCGTCTAAACCATGCTCCACTGCGTTGGCAACGATCTCATTGATAACCAGCGCGAGTGGAGTAGCAAACTGGCTGGGGAGCTCACCAAAAGTCCCGTTCAATTCCGTACGAATGTGTTGACCGGGCGATGCTAGCTCGGCAGCCAGATGAAATTGGCGTTGAATGAGTTCGTCAAAATCCACGTTCTGCGTCAGGCCCTGGGAAAGAGCTTCATGGACCATTGCAATCGTGGCGACACGGCGCATCGCTTGTTCTAGCCCTTGTTTAGCTTCACCCGTTTTCATCCGTCGTGATTGTAGGCGCAACAGCGCTGAAACCGTTTGAAGATTGTTCTTCACACGATGGTGGATTTCACGAATGGTGGCGTCTTTGGTCATCAGTTCCAGTTCGCGACGTCGTAACTCGCTGACGTCGCGGCACAGCAAGATGGCACCATATCTTTCTTCCCCCAACGATGTTTCCTGCCGCAGGGGAATAGCTCGAAAGGTGACACTCGTGTTGCGCACCTTGATTTCGCCGCGCCACGGCATGCGTCCACTGAGCACCAGGGGAAGGGTTTCATCAGCGGTTTCATCCTGGGACATGAGATTTCGTGTAATCTCAACGAGCTGTTTTCCTTCAAGTTCTCCACTAAAACCTAAACGCTTATAGATAGAGGAAACGTTAGGAGAAGCAAAATTTACTATTCCTTCAGAATCCAAGGTCAGGAGGCCATCGCTGACGCGCGGGTTACCGCGGCTAGTACCCACAGATGCGCTGAATTCAGGCCAGGCTCCACGTTTGACCATTTGGATGAGGTCTTCTGCCACCGTCTTGTAGACCGTTTCTATACGAGGTGGGCGCCGCAGCCCAAAGAGCTCAGTATGGATGGTAAGAACCGCGATAGTTCGACCGTGTCTGACCAAGGGAAGCACACCGGTTCGAAGTATTAGTTCATCGGAGGTTTCAGTGTCATCAAGGTACTCGGTCTTTTGATGCCGCCACACTTGCTGGACTACTTCCAGCAGCTTCTCCCCCATTTCTTGGTCTACCATATCGCGGTAAAACACTGTGTGAACGGTGGAGGGGCGAACCTGCCCGGCGCTAGTAAAGTGACGAGGAAATGCAGGCGCCCTCATTGCTGAGAGGTGCTCTGAATCCGGAAGATTCTTTTCGTCCGGTAACCAAAGCACTATATCTGCATGAGCGGTGTCTGCGATTATTTGCCAATCGCCCATCAACAAATGTAACCATTCGGTGTCTCCTGGTCCCAGCGACGCCGCATGTAATTTTGAATCGTTGAGTGACATTACCCCTCCAGAAAAGTTGCTTCATGAAAGATTTTAGTCGCTCATGATCCTTCTAAGATTTACGTTTCCAGGCGCGCCATTTTGCCCTCGAAGGATCATGCGATGATTCTTTACCTGGTGCAGACCGGGTAGCAATGGTCAGATTGTCAGACGAAAACTCACCAACTCCCCTCGCTTTTGTTTCTTCGATAATCAGCGATTCGATCAGGGTTCGTAACGCTTGGCAAACATCTGAAGACGGCGCACTTTCTGCCAGGGTCTGCCCCGTGAGCCAAGATTTATCTATGGCATCTGGATTCCACGGAATAAATCCTTCGATGGGAAGTTGTGGACCGAATCTCTGCCAAGAATGTAGAATCTGCTCCTCCGGTTGCGGTCCGATGGAACCGGGGCGGACTTTGTTGATCCAAACATGCACTTTAGATTTTTCGACGTGGACGTTGGGGGTGGAAAGCAATTCCGAAATTGCTTTCATCACACGAGGCACGCCTAAGGCATCGGCGACCCCCACCAGGATAATTTCATCGGCTTGATCAATTGCAGTTAAAGTAGCTGCGTTTCTGCGTGGCGCGACACCGTCAAAGCTCAGTTCTTCATCAGCTTCTAAAGAAAACCCCGCATCCACTAGCACAAAGTCGTATTTTGCAGTCAATGTTTTCAACACGCTCTCGAGCGCTTGGGAACGTATTTCGGGCCACCGATCAGCTCGGGTTATTCCGGTGACCACATCTAGAGTTCCGCTCTCAATCTTTACCGTGCTCATGATCTCTGCAATTTTCTCTGTTTCCAGATTTCCTCGATCTGCCAAATGACATAGCTGGGACAAAGTTGAATAATCATCCATCATGCCCAAAAGCGAGCTCAGCGACGGAGCATACGTATCGGCATCGACAATACACACGGTATGTTGTTGGTCAGCGAGTATTGCCGCACAGTTTAGAGCGAGAGTGCTACGCCCCGGCGCGCCGGCTGGCCCCCAGAAGGTGATGATTTTCCCTTGCCTATCAGGTTGTACATCTTCTAAGGCCGCAGATGACAGTTCTACCCCTGAAAGAGGACCTCGACCGCTCACACTAACGGGAGTATTTTCGACTTCTTCAGCAGCAGTTTCTAGCGCCTCGATAACCTCTGAAGGGTTCGCCAACGCACTCAGGTAGCGAATATTTTCCAGGGGTTCTGGATCCCCTGGGTCAACGACAGCAACCACGCCGACATCGCTCTCCGCCAGGTAATTCACCAGTGAGGCAGTTAGATCTTCGAATCCACTAATTAGCAGAACGGCTCGAGCAATGCCCGTCTGGGCGATACCCAAAACCTCAGCGAGCTCATGTACGTGTCTCGCTACGCTAACGATACCGCGTTCGCTTTCGATAGCTTCAATATATTTGCCTGAAATATCGCCAAGAACAATAACAGGTACATTCACCGGGCTACCTACTTCTGTCCAAAAGTTGTGGGAACCAAATTAATCTTGTTTTCGTTGTTGGTGGCGTTGAGCACTTCCGCCAGGGCGTCATCGGTGACAAGCAATTGCACAGCAGATTTTCCTGTACTACCAATCATCGATTCCTCAGAATGGACGCCGCTCACCTCAGCGGCTTGCATGACAACTTGCGGTTCAGAATAGGCAGTACCGTTGTCCTTTTTCTTCGATACCCAGATATCTACTCTGTCGCCGGTAGTAAAGGAAGACGCAATAGTAGAATCCATCACAACGGTTGCTAGACGACGGCCGTCATGATCTTGCGCTTTTACAGTATTCTGCTGCAGAAGTGCTCCTGCAGGAATGTTCTGATTGGCTCGGGCGTAATCTGGTAGTGCATCATCTGCGGAGAGATAAAGGTTTTCAGAATCGCCCAATCTCACCTCTGAGAGAGTGAGGTCTTCCTGTCGAATTTCATCTCCCACTTTGATGTCGTGGGCAGCAATGTAGTAATTCTGAGTTTTGTTAGTAGCTCTCATGACGCCGATGACAGCGAGGACAGAAAGCAAAATAAGCAATAATCCAATCAAAAGCTTAGGATCTTTCCACCCCGGTTTATGAATGCGCTCGGCAATGACCTGAGGAGTGACGGTTACTTTCTGAGCCATAGTGGTATCCCGTGTTCGAAATCTGCGATGAGTGATTTGACCAACAGCATACGATGCAATGTCTACTAAAAATAGACTAAAAGCAACCAACCGCACTTTTAGGGACATGCAACCAAATGTACATTTTGTCCCCTTAAAAACCTTTTTCCTAGTCAAACACCAAGAGTCGAGATTATAGTTACTGTAACGGCATCAAACTACATCAAAGAGGTCACAATGGTTAAGAAAAGGTTTCATACCCTCCCCGAGATTTGCGAAATTCTCAACATCACTATGAGTCAAGCACGAGCTCTCGTCAAAAAAGGAGAACTTCCCGCCATTCAGGTAGGCGGACGCGGTCAATGGCGTGTAGAAATTTCTAAACTCGAAGAATATATTGAGCAAGCATATGAACGAACCCAACAACAGGCTGCCAAAGAGGCAGAGGACCAAAAAACCAAAACCTCAGCCTAGGTAAGCAGCGAACAGCAGGCACTAACCTGAGAAAGCTGCACCGTTCGCCACCCTGAGATTTGCTGGGCACGAAAGTGCCCTTCGAGGGGGTGCAAGGCTATTTCTGCGAAATCGAGTCCAACCCTCTCAATTGTTCCCTCAGTAGTTACTGCGCCCATGTTGTGAAAAATACGCACAGGAATGCGAGCACTCGCTAACGCGCGAAAAGCGTACCCTAGCGAGAGCGAACGAGAAACAGAACGTGCTTCCACCGTAGAGAATGGCGTTCCACCTTCCCACCAGTTGACAGAGTTCATTGGAATTAAAATATTCTCCGAATGAGACTGAAGTTGAATCCATCCTTTTCCCAGGGATTCAAGAGTCCCTTCCCATTGCAACGAATCGCCCGTATTGACGCGCACAGAACGTCCTATTTGCGCCGCCAGACGGTCGGCTTGTTGAATCTTGGCGAATTCACTTCGTCGCACATCACGAGCCTCAGCCTCCACGACTCTTTGATTTTCTGCCGCTAACTGCGTCTCATAATCACGAAAAATTCTCTCCATTCTCATGCTCTAAAAGTAGCATCTCCCCCGTTGAACCCACATGAACTACATATTTGGGGCATGAAATCTCTTTACTATTACTTAAAACACATTCATAATCAAAATAAAGCATCAAAATGCATCAAACGATACGAAATGATTGATTATGAGAACGAAAATTAATATCCCTCTTTCCAGGGACCTCTTTCTTCTTGTGCTCGTTCCTATCCTTTCGCTACTAGCCATTGCGGCAGCGAAGCAGCTACTGAAATCAGGAAAGAATCTGGACCCAGTAGAAAGTGGGCTTATCATCCTCGTTGCTTCCGTAGCAGGGATGATGATTCTCTGGTGGACTATCGGTTTACTAGGAATACTAAAAGCTATCTGCACAGCCGAAGGACGGGGCTCTGTCCAACTACCGCATTGGGCTCCAGCCGTTCTACGGCGTGTAGCGGTAGCTGTTCTCGGATTATCAATCTTTGCTACTCCAGCTCAGGCGGTAGATATTACTGCTGGCGCAGAGCCCAGCGCTATTTCCAGTGTGAGCGCCCCAGATGCGGCGGTGTTGCCCTTCTTTCAATCCTCTACAGCCGATGAAGCGGAACATCCGTTCGTCGAACAGCCTCTGCTCACAACGCAGAAAGTTGAAATGACATCCACGCAGAAAGATACAGACAAAGCTGCACCACAGATTCTCCCCTTTTTCATGTCCGGTATGAGAGAGGAGCCCGAGGGTTCCTCCACGACCTACACGGTGGCCGCCGGAGATAGTCTCTGGAGTATCGCGCAAGCTCACCTACCAGAGTCTGCGACCCCTTCAGAAGTGCTGGACTTCACTCATCAGATCTATGACCTGAATCAAGTAAATCTCGGAGAAATGGATGACCCCATCTTCGCTGACCAGATTCTCACCATTCCCACTTTCACCCCGCACGCATAACTATCCAGGAGTAAAACAATGTCCCATCCCCATGGCCCTCTTAAGCAATCATCCCTATCTGCCGATCTCCGAGCAGATGAGAAGCAGACCAATTTTCTTGCTATTTCAGCCGAAGACTACGAAAAATTTAGGCGCAAAATAGTCAAAGAAGAACAACCTGACTCAGTTTCTCGGGGAATCCCTCTCAAACCTTCAGACTCACAGTGTAGAGCCATCGAAGTAATGTGCGCTGGGATAGGTGTCGTTCTGCTTGAGGTATTTGCTGGACGCCGTCCAGCTTCTCATGTGTCGAAATGGCTCAGCAAAGAATGTCAGCAAAGGGTTGTCCTCAGAAGCAAAGTAACTGCAAATAGCCTACGGCGAAAATACGCTCGGGTCCCTCTCAATCACTCGCCTTTTGCACCCCAAATTACGATGCCGAAAACTCGCAGAGCCAAAGCGCAAAAGATTTCTCCCACGGTCTTTGAGGTTTCCCTCATTATGCAAGACTATGCCCGCGTGAGAGCGATGGCGTTGCGGGTAGAAAAGGTTTTCTCCAGATGGCAAATCACTGAGATAGAGATTGCCTAAGCAATGCCCGTTGTTCCCGCACGTTCCCTGATGATGCTGAAGCTGGGACCTAAAAATTGGCCTCCGCATGTAGTGCGGAGGCCAATTTTCGACTAAGACTAAATGTCTTACTTCCTATGCTTCATTTTCACTTCTGACTCATCTACAAACTCATTTTCCAGAGTTTTCGTCTCGGTCCCACCAGATTCGGATGGAGCCGAATACTGCAAGAACTTAGGCTGAGCAGGAATATCCAACTTGATATTGGACGAGCGAGTACGCTGCTTGGAAAGGTCGAGATGATAAAGGTAGCTGACGGTTTCTTCGCGTACTGCATCCATCATTGCCTGATACATTCCATAGCCTTCACGCTGGTACTCCACCAGTGGGTCACGCTGAGCCATCGCTCTGAGCCCAATGCCTTCTTTGAGGTAATCCATCTCGTAGAGATGCTCAGGCCAATGCTTACCAATGACTGAGAGAACTACTCGACGTTCAATTTCTCGCATAGCCTCTGATCCGACTTCTTCTTCACGCTCTTCGTAAATGACCTGTGCGTCTGCAAGAACTTCCTTGACCAGCTGGTCGCGAGTAATTTTGGACTTATCTCCGGCGTCTTCCGCCAACTCATCAACAGTGAGAGTAATAGGATATACGCTCTCCAGATTCTTCCAGAGTTTAGCGAAGTCCCAATCTTCGGCATGCCCTGTGCTAACTTCAGCGTCGATGGTAGAAGTCAGAACATCACGGGTGAACTTTTGGATGTTCTCCTTGAGATCATCACCGTGCAAAATGGCGTTGCGATCCTTGTACATAGCTTCACGTTGGCGGTTAAGAACATCATCATATTTGAGAATATTCTTTCGTTGCTCGGCGTTTCGGGATTCAACCTGCCCCTGGGCAGAAGCGATAACACGCGAAACCAATTTAGAATCTAGCGCAGTATCATCGGGAGCACCCGCCATAAGGCGACCCGCAGCCTGTCCATTGAACAGACGCATCAAATCGTCAGCTAGAGACAGATAGAACCGCGATTCGCCGGGATCGCCCTGGCGACCTGAGCGACCGCGAAGCTGGTTATCGATGCGGCGCGATTCATGGCGTTCGGTACCCAATACGTAGAGTCCGCCCACAGCGGTGACTTCATCGTGTTCAGCTTGAGCTGCATTTTCACACTCAGCTAAAACCTCGGGCCAGCGGGCCTCATACTCTTCAGTATTCTTTTCGGGATCCAGCCCTAAAGACTCCATCTTTTCAACAGCATTGAATTCTGGGTTACCACCGAGCATGATGTCGGTACCACGGCCAGCCATATTGGTTGCAACAGTCACTGCACCTTTACGACCTGCCTGAGCCACGATTGCAGCTTCACGGGCGTTGTTCTTCGCGTTCAACACCTCGTGTCGCACGCCTTCGCGCTTCAGGAGCTTCGAAAGGTACTCGCTCTTTTCAACGCTGGTTGTACCCACCAAGACGGGCTGCCCTGATTCGTGGCGTTCTTTAATATCTTTGACGACCGCATTAAATTTAGCGATTTCGTCCTTATAAACCTTATCCGGCTGATCCTTACGAGCAACATCTTTGTTAGTCGGAATCGGAACGACACCAAGCTCATAGGTATTCATAAATTCTGCCGCTTCGGTTTCAGCAGTACCGGTCATACCGGAAAGCTTGTCGTACATGCGGAAGTAATTCTGCAAGGTGATAGTAGCCATCGTCTGGTTTTCGGGCTTAACCTCAACCTTTTCCTTGGCTTCAATTGCCTGGTGGATGCCGTCGTTATATCGACGACCAGAAAGAATACGTCCGGTGTGCTCATCAACAATCATGACCTCGCCGTTCATCACGACGTAATCTTTATTATCTTTGAAGAGCTCTTTTGCTTTAATAGCGTTATTCAAGAAACCGATAAGAGGGGTGTTGGAAGACTCATAGAGGTTGTTGATACCCAGGTGATCTTCAATCTTATCGATGCCCGGTTCCAAAATACCTACGGTGCGCTTTTTCTCATCTACCTCATAGTCATAATCGGCTTTGAGGGTCTGTGCAAACCGCGCAAATTCGGCATACCAGCGGTTGGCTTCACCAGCAGCGGGACCGGAAATAATCAGCGGGGTTCGTGCCTCATCAATCAAGATGGAGTCCACTTCGTCCACGATGGCGAAGTTGTGACCGCGTTGTACCTGCTCTTCCACAGTCCACGCCATGTTATCCCGGAGGTAATCGAAACCGAATTCATTGTTGGTGCCGTAGGTGACGTCTGCTAAATATTCTTTACGACGCTGTTCAGGAGTCTGGTTTGCAAGGATAACGCCTGATTCCATTCCTAAGAATCGGAAGACGCGCCCCATTAGATTTGCTTGATATTCAGCGAGATAATCGTTGACGGTGACCACGTGTACGCCCTTGCCAGTGAGCGCGTTCAAGTAGGCAGGTGCGGTAGCAACCAGTGTTTTGCCTTCGCCCGTCTTCATTTCGGCGATATTCCCCAGGTGGAGCGCAGCGCCGCCCATAAGTTGGACGTCGTAGTGGCGCTTGCCGAGGGTGCGCTTGGATGCTTCTCGAACCACCGCAAAGGCTTCTGGCAACATGGTGTCCAGCGATTCGCCGTCCTGAGCTCTCTTTCTAAACGCATCAGTTTCAGCGCGGAGTTCAGCATCGCTCATGGCGATAAAGCTGTCTTCTAGAGAATTCACCGCATCAGTGTAAGCGCGGAGCTGTTTGAGAATCTTCTTGTCTCCAACTCGAAGAATCTTTTCTAGGAAAGATGCCACTGAAAACTGACTCCTTGTAATAACGAAAGTAGAGGTTACGGGTCTCTCCCCAAAGGTAAGAGAAGACACGCTTTCACCATTCTAGGTTACTCTCTGCTCAGAATTTACGAGGTATGGCTTTTCTTCTGTGGGCTAACGGTAAGACATTGGGCACATTTTGCCCTTGAGGTTACACGATATAAAACAAGCAGAGTCGGTAGATTTTTATCTACCGACTCTGCAAAAAATATCTACATTAGGTTTGCTTGGGCACCCAATATTTACTGATTTTTGAGCAAAATTACGCCGTAGGACCAGCCTTTACGACGGTAAACGGCTGAAGGCGCGCCAGTCTCTTTATCAACGTAAACGAAGAAGTCATGCCCTACCAGTTCCATATGGTCAACTGCTTCTTCAGGGGTAAGTGCAACTGCTTTAAAGCTCTTGCGACGGATTTCAATGGGTGAAGAGAGGTCGTCCTCAAGCGAAATTTCTGAACTGAAAGCGGCTTCTTCAACAGTTTGATCTTCAAATTCTATGAGGGGTGAATCCTCAGGAACCAGCGCACCAGTGGCTTCACCCACACTGACCGGGCGTTTGTTGCCGTGTTTGGGAGTTTTTCGTCGGTCGCGAGCGCGGCGTAAACGTTCTAGCAATTTGCCATAGGTTTCATCAAAGACAGCAAATTTGTCAGAGCCCTGGGCTTCTGCGCGCAGGACGGGACCTTGACCTTCTACTGTGATTTCTACTCGAATTGTTTCTGAACCGGAGTGACCTTCTAGCGAGAATTTCACTTCGATGTTGCTCACGCGTTCTCCAAGTTGCTCAAATTTAGCAACTTTTTCTTCGACATACTCGCGGAGGCGATTGGAGACCGTAATGTTTCGTCCAACTACGTTGATTTCCACAATTCTCTCCCAACATTGAAGGGTAGCGTCTGTGATTTAACATTCGCTCAGGAACTTTGGGTGGGTTCCTTATGAACAACAATAGAACACTATATGTTGTCAGTCACATAAATTTCGCACTTAGCGTTGTGTTAAGTTGGTTTCTACGTTGTGTCGCTTTGTTTCATCTGAGGTTTTCCGCGGGACTGCCGCTACAGTGATAGCTCCTATCACGTGAGCCCCGTGCTTTTCTAGAATAGAGGTGGCTGCTTTGAGGGTTGCGCCGGTAGTCAATACATCGTCTACGAGCACACACTTTTTGCCCCGCAAATCCCGTTCGCGCCCTAACACACTAGTTAAGGTGGGTCGGATGCTCATAGAATCGAGGATTCGACGGCGTCTGGCGCTCACTCCCAGCAATTTTTGACCGGTAGCTGATGAAAGACGCGATTTTTGACGCAAGAATCTTCCTAGCTGAAATTCAAAGGTCTCGGTGAGCGGCGTCTTTCGTAGCTGGCGCAGGGTTTGTTGAGCTAATAATTCTGCGGGAACAAACCCCCGACGTCGGGCACTTTGGGCGGTGGACGGGATAGGCACCCAGTAAATTTGTTGAGAGGAGGTTTTATTCCTCATGCCCATTGCTTTTGTAGGTGAGCTACTCAGCGGTCCGAGTATCTCGTATGCCGCACGTACCAGCCCGGTCACAAAATATTCAGTCAGATCAGTTCTGCCACCATTCTTAAAAGCTAAAATACAACGGGCTAGCTCGTGCGTATAAGCTCCTGCGGAAAAAACCGGAGGAAGAGCATATCTTGATTTTGGTCGCATAACTTTCACTAACGAATACCTCACTAGATAATCGCATCTCGTGCAGAGCGCTCTGCCCAGCCCCATGCACTGCCCATAGGAGAGGCAACTGGCACACGTTCGAGGAAAGAAGAGTTCGTAAACCGAATAAAGAAGAGCCCAGAAGGTCTCCGCATCACGATGAGTATGAGCGTGATGTCGCAGTTGAGGTGTCTGAGGAAAAAGTTGCATACCTCCAGTGTCACCGCCCGAGCATCAGCTACACCAGGTTTATTTTCAACTGTGGATAACTTGTAGTGAATAGATGAACTACCCGGAGAAATTAGCGTCTTCCAGCGAAATATCAATGCGCGACCAGCGCCCGTCAAGCAACCTGTAGACGCTTGCATCTTGGGTATGCGCCAGTGCAGTTTCGCTACCGGGGGCAGCAGAGATGCTTGCTAAACCATCGAGAGTTTCAATCTGATTGACCTCGCCCGAGAGGTTTACAATCTCTGTGCTCCCCTGCGAATAGTCAGCCAAGAGCACAGAAGAATCGCTATACCACTGAGCATCTGATACCTTGCCGGTACTGCTCAAGCGGATCGGCTCCATCAAAGCCTCCGGAGTATTATCGGACCCGCGTTTGATACCCGACATCCAGACGGCTGATTCTCCGCCGCTTTGAGTCACAATCACAGCGCGTGTGCCGTCGCGCGAAATTTTCAAGGAGCTCACCGTGTAGTCTTTGAGCCAATCTGCAGAAATGGTGCGCGGAGTTTGATTCTCTCGATTCGCGATAGATATAGCCTTGACCTCCCCATCAGAAGTAGAGGACCATAACCACTGGAATTGATCAAATGATGGCTGAGTGAGCATTTCCCCCATCATGACAGTCTTGCGTGTATTGGAGTTAATCCAGTTCAGCGAGTTGCGGGCAGCGTTGAGATAAGCAAAGTTCTGTCTCTTATACCCCATAGCGGGAAGTTGCATTGAATCATCCGAGGTATAAATGGTGGTCAGATTACTATCATCGCGGAAGTTTTCGCTCATCCTCATATCCTTGCCAGAGAATCCCACAACTTGCGGACCCACATCGGGATTGATGACTGGCGCCTGATAATCATCCAAACTGTTCTGCTTCAAAACCTGGTCTTGAACGGAAAGCTGAATTGCCTGCACTCCGTTGAGCTGGGACAAAGTTTGAGTGAGCTGAGTTTGGAATCTTTCAATATCAAGCTGGGAGAGATTAGCCGCCGGTTCTGCTGTATTCACATCCACCGTTGCGGTGCCCCCATTAACCGGCACTGAATTCCGATTGAGCTGTGTGCCTTCGGGTACAGCAGAGCTGACAGCGCCCTCAAGGTAGGGCGCCGGGCCCTGCAACAGCACGCGAACCAACGACGTCGCAACCGTACTACGGTCTGCAAACCAGCGCGTATCCGGCACGGCATAGGTAAACGTGGAATCGTAAAAATAGAGCGTGAAAGGAGTAAAGACCTTTTCGAAGTTCGCCCGAGAAATGACGATGGCATTCGGTGCAGAAGCGATACGCCACTGTCCGTCCACCTGCTTAACCGTAATGTTGACATCCTGGTTTTCCGCCGCGTCAAAGGAGGTAGCGATACCCTTCTTATCAATCTCAGTTGTTACCGGTACATTGACGACGAAGTCCTCGCTCTTTCCCCCCTGTTTGAGATTCACCTGGTCTCCATAGACGAGGGTCTTATCATCAGGTTGCCAGGTCTGCGCAAATTCGGGTGTCAAAAACTCACGCGCCACTGTGTAATCATCGTGGGCGCCGATACCTGCCTCTATAAATCCACGCACAATTTGTTCTGGGCTAGCGTTCTGGCTCGGTCCCTGTGCCTGGATATCCGCCGCAGAAGGCGAGGCACTCTGTGCAGGGTCAGCATAGTGGTTGACGGAACCGTCAGTTGGAATACTCCCGCAACTTGTAGCTGTGAGCAGAAAGATGAGCCCCAAAGAAGAAACTTTGTACAAAGGTCTAATTTTCATCGGGTACTTCCTCCGAAGAAGCAGCGGTATAACGAGAATTTGGTTCAGGCTTATCGAGTTCGTGATCGAGCGAAGCTACAGTGAGTATGCTACCCGTGGCGGCAGTTTGCTCCGTTGACCGCAGAGAACCGTTTTCTGGTTCACCTGTTAGTAGCACGGGCGAGGACCCCATAGGAATATCTTGAGTCAGCGGCAAGGTCATGCGGAAGCACGCACCTTCGTCCGGCTTGCCCCACGCTTCCAGTGTTCCTTGGTGCAAACGCACGTCCTCGGCTGCGATAGAAAGCCCCAAACCGGTTCCTCCCAACGTACGTTTACGGGAAGGATCAGCACGCCAGAAACGATTGAAAACTTGATCCAAATGCTCAGGTTTCATACCGATACCGTGGTCACGTACTGCAAGACCTACCGTGTTTTCGTTCACGCCGATGTACACGTCAATCGGGTTACCTTCGCTGTGCTCCACTGCATTGAACAAGAGGTTACGCAAAACCCTTTCGATACGGCGGTGATCCATCTCCACCATAATTTGTCGCTCGTCCGTATGGAGAGTGAGCTCCGTACCGGTTCGCGCAAGATGCGGTTGCACTTCGAACAAGACATCGTTGATAACCGCCAGTAAATCAACCGGCGCGCAATCGAGTGTGGCGGAACCGGCGTCAAACCGCGAAATCTCCAGTAAATCTGCCAGCAACGAATCAAAGCGATCTACCTGGTGGTAAAGAAGCTCCGTGGGACGGCGGTACGCCGGATTCAAATCTTCACGACCGCTGTAGAGCATCTCCGCCGCCATACGGACGGTAGTCAAAGGGGTACGCAGCTCATGCGAGACGTCGGAAACGAATTGCTGCTGCATGCTAGAAAGGGTTTCCAGCTGAGAAATCTGGTTCTGTAACCCGTCTGCCATGCGGTTGAAGGAATGACCCAACCGAGACGTTTCGTTTTCCCCTCGCACAATCACACGCCGGTCAAGATCACCGGCTGCCAGTTTCTCGGCCGTTATAGCAGTGGAGGCAATAGGGCGGATAACCGTTCGCGTCACAAACCACACGATAGAAAGAACAACCACAAGCAGAATCAAGAATGCCAGCAGAATCACCAGGTTGATATACCGCATGGTCTGCTGGGACGCCGATAAGTCATACACCAGATAAAGACCATAGTCAGGGTTCTGGTGAATCTTGATAGACGTACCTACAAATAGAACCGGATGCGTTACACCATTCTGAGTAATACTCGATGACTGCCAATAGATACCGCCGTCGTCCTTCCGCACTGCCTCATCCAGCTCCGCAGGAACCGCATCGGCAGTAATAGAAGGACCCTGGCTGTGAGCTGTAATTGAACCGGGATTATCTGGATCTCCGTGAGGCACCAAAATCCACTGCCGGCTAGAATCACTGCCGTCTACCTCAAGAACCGTCATAAAGCGCAGAACGTCGCGTTCAATCTCCGAATTTGCAGTGGCATCAGAGCTATCAAGAAGTGACTGAACATTCGTAAAGCCGCTCTTAGATTCTTCCAGTGCTTGGCTGAGGCGACCATCAAACAGAGAATTAGCAATCTGATGTGTCAAAAATGAACCCACGAAGATGAAAGCAATCATCATCAAAATACCAGCTGCCGACACAGCACGGAATTGAAGCGACTGTCGCCACAGTTGACGGACAGTTTTAATAGGATGACGCCGAGGATTCAGTTCTGACGCTGGAGCTGCATTCACCTTCGGCAGTGGTGCGGTAATTGACACGAAGGGTAGTCCTAGCGGTGCGGTTTATCTGAGACGGCCTTATAACCTACGCCGCGCACAGTCAAAACAATCTGAGGGTTCTCAGGGTCCTGCTCAATCTTTGAACGCAGGCGCTGAATATGAACGTTGACCAAACGAGAATCAACCGATTTTTCGTAACCCCATACGTTATCTAATAACGATTCGCGGGTCATTACTTGCCCCGGTTGCTGCGCCAAATTTGCCAGCAAATCAAACTCCAAAGGAGTCAGTGAGATGTTCTCTCCCCCGCGGCTGACGGTATGACCGGCGAGGTCTATCTCCAACCCGCCTACTAGCAGATGACCCTTGCTGTGCTCTTCTTTAGGGCGCAGACGAGCACGTACGCGGGCTAACAGCTCAGCAGGTTTGAAGGGCTTGGCGATATAATCATCTGCACCAGCTTCAAGCCCCCGCACGACGTCCTCAGTATCGCTCTTGGCGGTCAACATGATGATAGGGACATCTGACTCCTGGCGAATCTGGGTGCACACCTCGATACCGTTCATACCCGGAAGCATAAAGTCGAGAAGGATGAGGTCCGGCTGGTGAGTACGGAAAGCATCAGCGGCTTGGTCGCCCGTCTCGCAAATAGCTGTTTCAAAGCCTTCTTGAGCTAGTACGATTCCGACCATCTCAGCCAGAGCTTCGTCGTCGTCCACGACGAGTATGGTTGCGTTCATTATTCTCCTCTGAAAAATCAGCAGACCCTCTCATCTTAGCGGGGTCCAAAATAAGTGTGAAAAGTTACTGGTCCTGCGCAATTTCGGAGACTGCCCGCGCCGTCTCGGTCAGATGCCTTAGCACCGCTGTAGCCTGCGGGGAGGAAATTTCAGAGAGGTCTCCTCGCTCCGTCAAGGTCAGACCGCTTAACTGGTCAGCAGAGAGGCCTACCGTCCGCCAGGATTTCCACAGCGAATGGGCAAGAGATGAAACACTCTGAACTTGGTGGGTATCTGCTACCCCCAGCCATACCTGCTGCCCCGCTTCAATCAGGGTGGCTACTTTCTCCCAATCCCTTTCTTCAAAATTTTTGGAAGAAAATGCGCTTGCGTTTACAGTCGATTGCAAACTGGCAAGGTATGGGTGGGGTGCATTCGCAACTGCAGTGAAAACATTGTGGTTCTTCATCTCCTGTGCCAGTAGTTCGTAGCTACTCTCTAATATCTCAGGTTTGATTGCCCGATACGTTCTCAACCCGCTTGCTGTTGAGATTTGACCGGCCATCGCTGCTCCCAAATCCGGTTCATCGAACTGGATAATGATTTGCTCATCCGGCACAGCCTCACGCACCAGTTTGAGCCAAGAACCAAGACCGGCAATGAAAGCATCCCGAATATCTCGTACCGCACCGTAATCTGCGATGGCGCGCTCCCCCTGCGGCAGATGCAAAGAAGAAGCAAGAGTAAAGGGACCGCAGAATTGCAGTTTCAGAGCATTGCCGGAAGCGCTTTCTTTGCCCACGGTATCTGCCAGAGCATTTAAATCAGAGGTGAAGAGCGAACGCGCTTTTTCTGCTTCCCGGGAGTAGCCAGAAACCAACCGCCACCCGAAAGAAGCTCCATCTGCTTCGAGGCCGTCCAACACAGCGATACTTCGAGCCAACGTCGACGCCGCATAACCCCGATCAGGTAAAGCAGGAAGATACGACAGATGTGGTGACCCCAATTCACCGCGCACGCGATGGACTGTATCGATGACATCGCTACCCGACCAGTTCCCCAACCCCGTACAACGTACAAAATACCGCTGGTCAAACGTTACACCGGCGTCCATCCCCTGCTTCTGGCTCAGCATTTCATGATCGATGCTGGCATACTGGGCGATTCTTTGAACTCGCGGCATACACGGCTCCTCATAAAGGATGAGCTAGTTAGCTGCCTCTCGGGCAATCTGCTCATGATGTTTGATGACTTCGGAAATAATAAAGTTCAAAAACTTCTCGGCAAATTCAGGATCCAACTCTGCTGCTTCAGCAAACGACCGCAACCGCCTAATTTGTTCTTCTTCACGTTTGGGGTCACCGGCAGGTAAGGAATGCTCAGCTTTGAGAAGCCCCACCTTTTGGGTGGCTCTAAATCGCTCTGCCAAAATATAAACCAAACTGGCGTCAAGATTATCAATGGTTCGGCGAATGCTGAGCAACTCAGCCATCACAGAATCATCGGCGGTATTCTGCAAACTTGAAGCATTCTGATTGAAATCTTCATTAGCTTTAATTTCTTGTGAAGCGCTCATGATGCAATCCTAATCGATAGGAGAAAAATGCTCCTTTTCCCTTCTCAAAGAAAGGAGCAACTTCCCTCATCTATCAGGGCCTTATGCTGCCTGGATATCTGCGCGGTTCAATGAATACGCCCGGTTAATAGTTGCCTGCCCCAAGACTCTGGTGCCCTGGTACATCACTACCGTTTGACCGGGAGCTACACCCTTGAGTCCTTCTTTGAGACGAACCACGATTTCCAAACGTAGCTTTCCAGCATCCATAGACTCGTCGTCCTCCACCCATTCCATATGAGCAGCAGAAAGCACGGGATCGGCATGCGCCCTCACCTGGGAGGTAATTTCGAATTCTGCGCTCTGAGCGCCCAGTTCCGGCGTCTTTTCGAGGAACTCGGTGACTTCGGCAATAGGCAGACCTGCCCAGGTTGCACGAATCCCACGAATCTCATCAACGGCAAGTAACTCACGGGAACCTACAATAACTTCGTTTGTTTTGGGTTTGACTTCCAGCACAAACCGCGGCTTACCATCTGCTGCCGGACGCCCCAGGGCCAGCCCCTTGCGCTGGCCCACGGTAAATGCCTGAGCGCCGGTATGGTGACCTAAAACGTTACCCTCGGTGTCCTTAATTTCACCTTCACGCAGCGCAATATGATCACCTAGCCAAGCGCGAGTATCCCCTTCAGGGATAAAGCAGATGTCATAGGAATCAGGCTTCTTCGCTACCGAAAAACCGCGTTCAGCAGCTTCGGCACGCACTTCGTCTTTTGAGGGGGTATCCGCCAGCGGGAACCACGCGTGTTTGAGTTGCTCGTGAGTAAGTACACCCAATACATAGGACTGGTCTTTTGCCCAGGTAGCTGCACGATGCAATTCGCGGTTGCCGTCTTTATCAGCTATCACTTTGGCGTAGTGTCCCGTCACTACGGCGTCGAAGCCCAAGGCAACAGCTTTTTCAAGGAGGGCTGCGAACTTAATTTTTTCGTTACAGCGCATGCAGGGGTTAGGTGTGCGCCCGTGCTCGTATTCAGAGATGAAATCATCAACGACGTCCTCTTTAAAGCGCTCGGAAAAATCCCACACATAAAAAGGAATGCCCAGTTTGTCGCATACTCGGCGAGCGTCCATCGAATCCTCGATGGTGCAACAGCCGCGGCTACCGGTGCGCAAAGTACCGGGCATCCGCGATAGAGCCAAGTGCACCCCGACGACGTCGTGGCCAGCATCAACTGCCCGAGCTGCTGCGACTGCAGAATCGACTCCGCCACTCATTGCTGCCAAAATCTTCATAAAAATCCTTCTGTATATGGCACGCCAACAGCGCACCTTCAAGTCTGTGAAAAGTCAGAGCACTTTAGTGCCACATCGAAGCGTCAGGGGTACGTGCTGCCAATCCAGCCGAATATGCCTGTTTGAAAGCGGCAGGAAGTGCCTGCAGTAGCTGATCAATATCTTCAGCAGTGGTGCTGTGCCCCAGGGTGAATCGTTGAGCCCCGCGCGCTACTGTTTCCTCGACTCCCATAGCTAAGAGCACGTGAGAGGGGCGGGGTACGCCAGCGTTACAGGCTGATCCTGTGGAGCTCTCCACCCCTGCCATATCCAGCAAGAAGAGAAGCGAATCACCTTCGCACCCTTCAAAAGTGAAATGCGCGTTGGCAGGTAGCCGGTTCTGCGGACCATTCTCCATAATCTGCAAATCTGTTTCAGGTTCAGGACCCCGCAAGATTGCCTGAGGAATTTCTGTGCGGACTAATTTAATCAGGCGATTTCTCAAGAGAGCAATGCGGCGAGATTCTTCAGCAAGATTCTCGCTCCCCCACTGAGCTGCTACCCCAAAGCCTGCAATAGCGGCAGCATCGATAGTGCCCGAACGAACCGAACGTTCTTGTCCACCGCCGTGCTGAACGGGTGTCATCTTTGCCTGGCGCGTAGCGATGAGGGCTCCAATACCCATGGGCCCGCCAATCTTATGACCGGAGATAGCCATGGTGTCCACACCTGATTCTCGGAAGTTCACCTCAAGCGCGCAAAAAGCCTGCACGGCATCGGTATGAACGGGAATCCCATACTCATGAGCGATGGCGGTTATCTCAGCAATAGGCTGAACAGAACCCACCTCATTATTTGCCCACATCACCGTTACCAGTGCAACCGATTCAGGATCTTTCTCAATCAATGTTCGAACGCTGGCAGGATCTACTACTCCCTCAGAGTTGACGGGAATCCACTCTACGATGGCGTCGTCATGTTTTTCTAAAAATTCCGCAGCTTCCGATACCGCATGATGCTCAATAGCAGACACCAGAATACGGCGGACGGATGGATTCGCTTCCTTCCGGTTCCAGAAAAGTCCTTTTACCGCCAGGTTATCTGCCTCGGTGCCTCCGGAGGTAAAAATAACTTCCGCTGCATCGCAACCCACCGCCGAAGCGACCTGCTCTCTGGCAGCCTCTACCACAGCGCGAGCGCGGCGTCCTGCAGAGTGCAGGGAAGAAGGATTACCACCAACTCTCATTTGTTCCGCCACGGCATCAACAACGGGACCGAGGACGTCGGTCGTTGCGGCGTGGTCAAGATATACGCGAGAAGAACTCATAAGGGTGCCTTTTTTCGAGAGAGCTTTAGCTTGATTATTTTACGCTTCATTGAGAATTTAGCCCATGAGATGGTTCACGAATCACGTATTCATCTGCAGGCTTTATTTCATGCGCCTAGACTGAAGGGGTGTTTAAGATTCTTTTCTATACTCCTGAGATTCCCGGCAATACGGGAAATGCTATTCGTTTGGCTGCTATTACCGGTGCAGAACTTCATGTGGTGAAGCCGCTGGGGTTCAATTTTGAAGACGCTCATTTGCGCCGGGCGGGTCTTGATTACCATGATTTGGCGGTCATGACCGTGCACGAGACGTTGGAGGATGCGTGGGCGGCGCTTCTTCCCGCTCGTGTTTTTGCTTTCACCACCACAGCGGAGAAAAATTTTGCAGATGTGAAATACCGTGAGGGTGACGTGCTGATGTTCGGGCCCGAATCAGTGGGATTACCCGCTGAGGTTCAGCAGGCAGAGCAGATTACCGAGCGTGTGAAGATTCCTATGCTGGAAGGGCGACGCTCGCTTAACCTTGCCAATTCAGCATCAATTGCCGTGTATGAGGCATGGCGTCAGCTGGGGTTTGCCGGTTCCACTTTCGAATAGGAACCATCAGGTTTTCTAGAACCGCCAGTGAATCCTATAACAAAATCCCGGTCACTCATAATAATAAGTGACCGGGATTCCTGTTTTATCAACCAGTTCTAGGCCTGTGTACTGGTGCAGTGTTTACTTTTGGGCATCTTCAGAATTACCCAAAGTTACCTTGATTTCTTCGGTAGAATTTCCACGCTGAACTTTGACAGTGGCAGTGGAGCCGGCTGCCTGTTCGCGTACCGCTGCGGTCAATTCCATGGCTTCGCTTATTCGCTTACCGTTAAATTCGGTGACGACGTCGCCCTGTTTGAGCCCTGCTTTACCGGCAGCTTGTCCGCTAACGACGTCTTTGATAACTGCTCCGTCTCCAAAGGTATCCGAAGAATCATTGTCTCCAGGTGAGGTTGCTACTGAAGCACCCAGGTAGCCGTGGGTGGCATGCCCGTTGTCAATAATTTCTTGAGCAATTCGGCTTGCGGTGTTGATGGGAATGGCGAACCCTACACCGATGTTTCCCGAGGATGAGGAAGAAGATGACGAACCCGCAGAAGCAATTGCCACGTTAACACCGATGACCTCGCCTTGAGCGTTGACCAGCGCACCGCCGGAGTTACCGGGGTTAACCGCCGCGTCGGTCTGAATCACATTGATGGCAATACTGGACTGGGTCTGGGACTTCTGACTTTCTTGACCAGGAATTTCAAACTGAAAGGGTGATTCTTGGGAGCCGTACTGATCCGAAGATTCTTCTGAGTTATTAGGTGCCGCTGAGGATGCAACTTCGATCGTACGAGAAAGGGTGGAGATAATTCCATCGGTGACGGTATTCTGCAACCCCAGGGGTGCGCCGATAGCCAACGACGTATCTCCTACGTTCAGTTTGGATGAATCTCCCAAAGTTGCTGGGGTGATATTCATTCCTGCCGTATCAATTTTGATGACGGCAAGATCGCTCGTGGGGTCGGTTCCAACCAAAGTTGCCTTCTTGACAGTTCCATCTGACATCTGAACTTCAATATTGGCGTTATTAGCCGCGCCATCGAGGGTCACTACGTGTGTATTAGTCAGAATATGGCCTTCTCCATCTATGATGATGCCCGACCCAGACCCCTGCCCCGAATTGCTGGTTACCCCGATGGTAACGACCGACGGCGTCGCCTTAGCAGCAGCAGCGGTTACTTCATTGACTGAGTCCGTGTTATTGACAATAGTTGTGCCCGGATTCGTGGTACCCACCGTTGAGATACCGTTATCTGAGAGCAGAGCCGCCCCGGCTCCTGCACCGCCGCCTACGAGCGCAGCTATTAAAGCAGCACTAAGTAAAGCACCGGTTGAGTGTTTTTTTCGTGAGGTCGGCTGTGCTTGGACGGGCGTACCGTAACCCTGCCCGGTCCACTGGGACTGAGCCGAATAGGATGGTTGCTGCCCATACTGGGGATTCTCCTGATACCGACCGTCATACTGCTGGGTTTTCAGAGGAACGGTAGGGTCCGACGTTTGATTCCAAGCTTGTCCCTGGGCATTTTCAGTGGAGCCGTGAGCTCCCGGTGTATTTTGCACTCCAGGATTCTGATTCTCGCCCCAGGGGTCTTGAGTCATTGGATGAATTCCCTTCATATAAGAATAGTGGCGGCGTCAGTTGCCGTATTTCATGAATATGGTTCAACTATCTCGCACTCTACTGTGATGACTTTGTGTTTATTCTGTAAGTTTACTGAAAGCCAATTGTTGATTTTTGCAGGAAAGTGCGCCAGGGGCGAATACGGTGAATTCTCCCGTAACGGGTGCCACTTACCTCTAGAATATTGACTAAAGATTCTTAGTGCTCGCACCAAGAGCAGGATCCCCTTTTAGATCGAGAGGTCTCATGAAACTTCAACCTTCCGCCCGCATCGCATTAGCTTCTTGCGCCTCAATTGGAATTTTGTTTTCTGCACCGACTGCTTGGGCTCAGGCACCTATGGATTTGCAACCCTCGGTTCGTGTTGAAGACACCACCGGTGCTCTGGGGAATACTTCGGGGCTCAAGAATTCCATATCCCAGTTAGCAGATGAACATCAGATCAATCTGTTTGTGGTGACCATCGATCAGTTTGAATCGCCCTCAAATTCTGAGCAGTGGGCTCAAAAATTTGGTTCGATGAATAATCTGGGGAGTAACGATGTCCTCTTGGTCATCGCCACCGACGACCGTCAAGCATATTTTGCACCCGGCGGCAATGGGCTCCTCTCTACCTCGGATGTCAACGAGATCTATCAGAACAACATCTTTCCTCAGCTCAAAAAATCTGATTATTCAGCAGCTGCCTCAGCGGCTGTGCAAGGAATTGATGAAAAGCTCTCAGGTGGCGCTACTACCTCTGATAACGGTAGCGGATCTGTTGGCGGTGTAGCAACCAGTGTGGGCGTTTTGGGTGGTGTTGCAGCGCTTGCTGTCGGTGGCGCCTGGATGGTCAGTCGACGTCGTAAATCTGCAAACTCAAATTCTGCTCCTGGGCAGTTCGACCGTCCACAGACCCAGCAAACTCTCGTCCCCATCCCCCAGCTGCGTAAAGAAGCGGGGAACATGCTGGTGCAGGTGGACGACGCTATAGTCCACTCTGAACAAGAGGTTGAGTTCGCACGCTTGCAATACGGAGAATCAGAGGTCGCTCCCTTCGTGACAGCCATTGAGAGCGCTAAAGCGCATATGCAACGCTCCTTCCAGTTGCAGAAACAACTCGATGACACGATTCCGGATACCGAAGAAGAACAGCGCGCCTGGCTGGGAGAAATTATCAGCCGCACCAAAGACGCCTACCGCGCGCTAGAAGAGCAGAAGCAAAACTTCACTAATCTGCGCCAGTTAGAACAAAATGCACCGCAAATTCTCCAAGCTCTGGAGGGTCGCTTCAGCGAGACAGAACAGCTCTTTCCTACCGCTGAACAGTCGCTGGAGAAAATCCGCTCGCTGTACGCCGACTCGGCGGTCACTCCGGTTGCCGATAACGTTCAAGAAGCTCACAAACGTTTGGACTTCGCTCGAACGAGCATGAGCCAGGCACAGACTCATATGGATTCCAACAGATCAGAAGCTGTACTAGAAATTCGTGCTGCGGAAGAAGCTGTTGGCCAGGCCAAGGGACTTCTTGAATCAGTCACCCACCGGGAGCTGGAGCTAGCAAAGACTAAAGAATCGCTTGATTCGGCAATTTTGGTTGCCGAGCGAGATGTCGCTCAAGCACGCGAACTCTCCAAGTTTGCCAATACAGGCGAACTTGCCGGCGCTGCCGCCGGAGTTTCTGCCGTCATCGATCAGATCCGAGCCGAATCTGCCGCGCCAAAATCCGATCCCCTCGCTTTGAGCCGCAAACTGACCGAAGTACGTTCTGACCTTGATAGAGCACTCAATAATGTGCGCGAGGTTCAAGACCGCCAACGAGCAGCAGGCGATACCTTACAGCACACTCTCGTATCTGCTCAGGCGCAAGTTTCTTCTGCCTCAGAATATGTATGGGCTCGTCGCGGCGGGGTCAGCGCAGAAGCACGCACCAAGCTTCGCGAAGCAGAACGAAATCTTGCAGAGGCTCAGAGCTTGCAACGCACCGATCCCATGGAAGCTCTGAACTATGCCAATAACGCTATTCGTTTAGCGAACGATGCACAGAATCTCGCTCAGGCCGATGTCGATTCTTTCACCCGCAGCAATATGGGTTATGGCAATCGCGGCGGGGTCGATTTAGGTTCTGCCATGCTCGGCGGCATCTTGATGGGTTCTCTCTTTGGAGGAAATCACTCAGGCGGCGGTATGTTCGGTGGCGGCGGAGGCTTCGGAGGGGGCTTTGGCGGCGGAGGCGACTTCGGTGGCGGGGGCGATTTTGGCGGCGGCGCCGGTGGCAACTTCTAAGACTGCACCCGTGCGCTCAGTGTGAACATTGCCTGAGAGTTCCCTGAAACTCTGCACGTTCTCAACCTTTACCTGGCACAATAAAAATATACATATTCATTAATCTCTAAGGAGTTTAAGTTGGTCAAGCAAACCATTTTCAGCCGTATTGCTCAGCTTGCGAAGGCTAATATCAACTCAATTATTGACGCTGCAGAAGATCCCCAGAAAATGCTGGATCAGATGGTACGCGATTACACCAATAACATTGCTGAAGCTGAACAGGCAGTAGCTCAGACTATTGGTAACCTCCGCCTCCTCGAAGAAGATTTCGCAGAAGATCAGCGTGAAGCTGAGGAGTGGGGCAACAAGGCTCTGGCTGCGTCCAACAAGGCAGACGAATTCCGTACCAGCGGCGATACCGCCAATGCTGATAAGTTCGATAATCTCGCTAAGGTTGCCCTGGGCCGCCAGATGCAGGCTGAGAAAGAAGCAGCTTCCATCAAGCCCCAGATTGAGTCACAGACTCAGGTCGTTGAGCAGCTCAAAGACGGTCTGACCAAGATGCGCGAAAAGCTCCGTGAGCTCTCCTCCAAGCGTGATGAGCTGGTGGCTCGTAGCAAGAACGCATCAGCACAAACCCAGGTCAACGACGCTTTGAAGTCATTCGATGTCATGGATCCTACCTCTGAAATTTCACGTTTCGAGGAAAAGGTACGCCGCGAAGAAGCCATGGTTCGTGGTCAGCAGGAGCTGGCATCCTCCTCCATCGATGCGCAGTTCAACGATTTGGAAGAACTCGGCAAAGAAACGGAGCTTGAGGCTCGACTTGCTGCGTTGAAGAACAAGAACGCATAATTTAGCTTCTAACGCTTTCTATACATGAGGGAGGCTCTCGCGTCTGCGAGAGCCTCCCTCATGTATATGAGCTTTAAGCCTGAGAACCCAACTGAGATTTAATACGATGAACCAGCATATCCAGCGCTACCAAGTTTGTTCCGCCCTCAGGGACGATGATGTCCGCGTATCGTTTGGAGGGCTCAACGTAGAGCTCATGCATGGGCTTGACGGTCTCTAGATACTGGGTCTGTACAGATTCGATGCTACGCCCGCGTTCGACGACGTCGCGCCGCATACGACGGAGGATGCGCACGTCGGCGTCGGTATCCACAAAGAGTTTGATGTCTAGACGCTCGCGAATTGCGGGCTCAGCAAAAATGAGGATGCCCTCCACGATGATGATGGGACGGGTCTGCACCATCAGTGTTTCTTCGGAGCGGTTGTGGTCTGAGAAATCATAAACGGGGCACTCGATGGTTTGCCCTTCGATGAGCGCATCTAGCTGTTTGACCAAAAGATCGTTGTCGAATGCATCCGGAGCGTCGTAGTTTAGCAAACAACGTTCTTCGTAGGTGAGGTGATCGTTTTTCTTGTAGTAGTTGTCGTGAAAAACTACGGCAACTTGTTCTTCAAACGATTCGATGAGCGCTCGGGTGAGCGTGGTTTTACCAGACCCGGTTCCCCCGGCGATACCAATAACGAGTGGACGCACTTTTTCTCCTCTAGACTCTCGTTTTCTCTATTGTGGCACGATTTAGAAACGGAGATTTACGGTAAGAGAAGAACGGGGAAAAATCAGACACGTTTCTCACCCTCTTCCTTCAGGTCTAAATAACCTTTACTATTGGTTGCTAATAGCGTTTCTTCTCTGAAAGCACTCCATGTCACTGACAAAAAACGAACGACTTGATCGACTCCCTTTTACTCGCAAGCATTCTAAGCTCCTCATCGGCTCCGGCATTGGCTGGTCACTCGACGCCATGGACGTAGGGCTCATTTCCTTTGTAATGGCGGCTCTTACCGTCCAGTGGGGTTTGACCCCAACTCAGACTTCATGGCTGGGATCCATCGGATTTCTGGGCATGGCCATTGGCGCATCGCTAGGTGGTCTGCTGGCAGATCGGTGGGGACGGCGGCAAATCTTTGCCGCAACACTGTTAATTTACGGTCTTGCCACGGGCGCATCGGCGCTGGTGAGTTCTCTGGCTGCACTCATTATTTTTAGGTTCGTGGTGGGTCTGGGACTGGGCGCCGAATTACCGGTTGCTTCCACGCTCGTCTCAGAATTTGCCCCCTCACGCATTCGCGGGCGCGTTGTGGTTATTCTGGAAGGTTTTTGGGCAGTGGGCTGGATAGCGGCTGCCTGCATCGGGACGTTCGTTGTCACTAGTTCAGAGAATGGATGGCGGTGGGCACTTGCCATCGGCTTAGTTCCCGCTGCCTATTCCATGGTGATACGATTGGGACTCCCCGAGTCAGTGCGCTTCTTGGAAGCGAAGGGAAAAGATGCCGAAGCCGAGAAAATAGTCCGCGCCTTCGAAGACTCACCACCCCTCTTTTCGTCTTCCCGTATCGTGCAAAAAACAGCAGAACCAGCCTCCTCCTCGCCGAGCAGTGCTCACAGCGACTCCTCCATTACTTCGATCTGGCACAGCTCACTTCGTTCACGCACCATCGCGCTGTGGATAATCTGGTTCTGTATCAATCTTTCGTACTACGGCGCTTTTACATGGATTCCATCGATTCTCCATGCCCAGGGTTTTACGCTGGTGAAATCCTTTAGCTTTACCCTCATCATGACGCTCGCTCAGATACCCGGGTATGCGGTCGCAGCTTTTCTGATTGAACGCTGGGGACGACGCTCCACTTTGGCTGCTTTTCTCATCGGCTCCGCTACTGCTGCCTGCTTCTTTGGAGTGGCATGGAATGAAGCAACCCTCATTCTGGCTGGCTGCTTACTTTCCTTCTTCAATCTAGGTGCCTGGGGAGCGCTCTATGCAATCGGGCCAGAGCTGTACCCCACCAGTGTACGAGGTAAAGGAACCGGGGCAGCGGCTGGTTTTGGACGTATCGCTTCAATTGCAGCGCCACTGATTGTGCCCCCGCTCCTTGCTTGGGGCGGGATGAATGCCCTCTTCTGGACGTTTGCTGCGGCATTTGTGCTAGCTGCGGCAGCGTCCTTTGTACTGCCAGAACTCAAAGGACGTACCTTAAGTTAAAGCGTTAGGGTATGCCAAAAGGACCGGTTCAATCGAACCGGTCCTTTTTTCTCTAAAAATCTAAGGATTAGAGGGGGCGAACTTCGCTAGCCTGCATGCCCTTGGGGCCACGCTCTGCGGTGTAGTCTACTGCCTGACCCTCTTCAACGGTGCGGTAACCGCTGCTCTGAATTGCTGAGTAATGGAAGAAAAGGTCCTCTGAACCGTCTTCAGGCTGGATGAATCCGTAGCCTTTTTCGGAGTTGAACCATTTTACTGTGCCGTTAGCCATGTTTTTTGTATTACTTTCGTTATGACCTCGAGAATGAGGTCGATTGCTCCATATCGATCTTCAGATATGGAAGTGAGAACACTTTTTGTTCTCTGGATCAGTTTCTCCGCCTAGAACCTTCTGGGCGTTGAAGAGAATCATCACCGATGAGGTAATAGGAATTTTTACAAAAACAATGACATCGAAGAGACGATGTTGAATCCGTAGAAATGCGTATCAACCAAGATTTGACTATACACGACATTCTTCAGCTTTATAAGCCGTCTAAGAAAAATAGTCGCCTTTGTACCTCAGAAAACCTCTAGGTCACGGGGTAAAAGAAGACAAAAATAAAAAAGACCCAGTTCCTAAGAACTGGGTCTTTCTATCAAGTTGCGGGGGCAAGATTTGAACTTGCGACCTCCGGGTTATGAGCCCCAATTTGGGGCCAAGTAATAACCACAATTCTTTTACTTCAAAAAAGTGAACCCCACGATGTACATCACCTCTAAGACGAGGTGAACTAACAGTGGAATTCCGTAACACCCAAACAAATCTCTACGCCATCACCGTAACGCCACAAGGCAGTGAGCACCCCATCCTCACCACCTACGCATCCACCCAAGAAAAAGCACGCGCCATTGAACGCTCCTACGACAGATGCTACGGCTGGGGAAAATACATCGTCGAGGTTCACCGCCCTAATGAGTTCCTGGTCAAAGAACTTATAAGCCAAGACCAAAAAACACTCAACAACCCCCGCGCAGGCAAATACGAACGGGCACTCGGCCAACTCCGAACCCGAAACGGTTACCAGCCCTACATCGGTTACGACGATCCTATTGATATGTCCTGGGTTTAGTTCCGCTCCCGTAAATTGAAAACAAACAAAAAACAAAGGAACAAACCCATGCCCACCCAATACCCCGCCGAACTCAAAACATGAGCCCTACGCCTACTGGCCGACCACCTCGAAAACAACCCCGACACAGGCATCTACACGCACCTGCCGAAACATCGGAGAACGCCTCGGCATCGGCCCCGATACTCTGCGAAAATGGCACAAACAAGCCGAAATCGATGCTGGCAGCACCCCCGGCACCACCACTGATATGGCAGCAGAAAACCGGCGCCTGCGCAAAGAAAACGCCGAGTTGAAGCGAACCAACGAAATCCTGCGCACCGCCCCGGCTTTTTTCGCGGCAGAACCAGGCCGCCCAGCCCGATCATGATCCGCTATATCGATAGGTATAGGAATCGTTTCGGGGTTGAGAACATCTGCACCGCACTACAAGAAAACCTAGCTGGTGGTTTCATCACCTCACGCGGCTACCGCGCCGCTAAGGCTCGTGTTCCTGCTGCACGTACTTTGAAGGACCAGCTTCTGATTCCTGAGCTGATGAAAATCCACTAGGAAAACTATTCAGTCTATGGTGTGCGCAAAATGTGGCACGCCATGAACCGGGTCGGCTGGAACATCGGTCGGGATCAGACCTACCGGCTGATGAAAATAGCCGGTGTTGCTGGTGCTCATCGGGGTCGTAAGCCTGTCACGACTCGGGCTGCTACAGTGGTTGATGACCGTCCTGATTTGGTGAATCGGGATTTTACCGCCACTGCCCCGAACCGGCTGTGGGTAGCTGATTTCACCTATATCAGGACGTATTCTGGCTTCTGTTATACGGCCTTCATTACTGATGTGTTTTCCCCGGAAGATTGTGGGTTGGGGTGTGTCTTCGACGATGCATACTCTGGGGATGCCTTTGATGGCTTTGAAGCAGGCTTTGTTCCAGGCGAAGAAAGATGGTTCTGATCTAACGCAGATTGTGCATTATTCTGACAGGGGGTCACAGTATGTTTCTACTGGTTACACCCAGGATTTGAAGGCGTTGGGTGTGCAGCTGTCGGTGGGTTCTACTGGGGATTCTTATGATAATGCTTTGGCTGAGTCCGTCAATAGTGCGTATAAGGCGGAGATGGTCAAGGATCGCCTGTTTGATTCTGTGGCTCGATTGGAGTTGGAGACGGCTGAGTGGGTGCGCTGGTGGAATCGGGTTCGGTTGCATCAGGGTCTTGGTTATCGGACTCCTCAGGAGGTGGTCGATGGTGCTTTAGTGGTCTTATAATTGTCGGAACTAAACCACGTACATATCAGGACAACCATCCCCTAGTTGTGTTATTCCGTGGAACACCAACACCCGCCCACATTGTTTTCGTTGCGAGTTATAGGAACGGGAGAGTTGAGCAGATTTGCTCCTCTCCCGTTTTCCATTTAAAGAGTAAAGAGAGTACACAGACTAGGTGACGCCTCGTAAAGACGCAAGTACAACAAATTGACGTAGAAACCCAGCCCTCAAGGGACTGGGTCTCTACATATCTAGAAATTTACCACCATAGATCCAGACGAAAGACCAGACCTAGTTGACGAAATTCATTGGCAAGTTGAATGTATTCTCGATCGAACCATGCACGCTGGTCTTGGTTGTAGAAACCATGGTTCTCTTCCGTGAAATTATCCAGAAAGAAAGAACACCAATGTTCATATCGCTGGATAAGTTCTGAAGAGAATTTTTCTCTAAAACCGTAATAAGGATGCAACTCATCAACCATGTAATCCACGAAAGGGTCCAGGGTGTAATTAGCTGAAAACATCGGTACATTTTCGTCAGAAACATTCATATCTCTATAGTGTCCCTAACAGGTTTTATTTCCCGTGGGAAATGATGTGATGACTTTACGATTGTTTGTAGAAACCGCCACACGGGGATAGATTGTTTTTTGGTATACCGGTTTTCTATTAACTTTTTTGAAGACTTGAATAGGAGTTACATAACAGCGAGTGGTTGAATTCTGCTGCCGACTATATGAAGGTGCCTGTAAAGCATTGATTGTTGAATACAGCATAAAATCATCCCAGTATCCAGCGAAACCTCCCTTTGCGTTATTCCAATCGCCTTCATGCCTGCTCCGAATGTGCACGTATCCGTTGTCTTTATTTCCGCATTTTAGATCGATATTCCCGTTATGTTTCGAATTGCGGATAGTGTAAACGACAGTATTTTCTCTACCAGCGTTGCATAAACCGATTTTTATGGGGTTCAGATAAAGGTTGCTCTCCGGAGTTGTTGACGTTGAAGAATCATGGTGAAGAGAATCTAAGTCCGAAGCTACTTCTCCTGCGAAGAATTTACTTCCTTCAGGGGCAGTTGGAGAGAAAGCTATAATATCTCCTTCTGCATATAGCTCTTCAACCTCTTCTTGATATGCAGATATGGACTGTTCTGCGTCGCTTGCTTCTGTTGAGGGGACATGTATGAGAGCTGAGCTGCGTAATTCCTTAGAGCTGTCAGGGCTGGAAGTGACCGTTCCAGCTTGGGCTAGACCTGAGGAGGTCAGAAGAAGAAGAGCTAGTGCAGAAGAAGACAACACCTTTGTTGTGATTCGCATAGATTTTTCCTCAGTTATCAATGAACCGAGGCTCAATTAAGCCTCGGTTCAAGTCTGTTGAGCTGACATTCAAAATGCAACAGGGTTAGCTAATATTTTCGATTGTTAAGCTCTTTTTTATTGCGCAATCCTATAAATCTCTACAGCCGAAAATCTAACCCCGAATCTTCCAGACCCAAATACATAGGCTCCGGAGCAACCTCAGCAACCGCAGTCCGCAAAGTACTCTCCCCCAGAACCTGCTGAATCTGAAGAACCTGATGTTTCTGGTAACGATTCAATTCATGGCCAGGGACATGATCATAGAACATAGGATTAGTCCTTCCCTCAGCCATCATCTGGAAATACACCCGAGTCTTACCCGAAGACTCAAAGTTTTCTTTCACATCAATCACCACAACAAGAACATCATGACGAGTCTGCAACAAATCTCCTGGTTGCAAATCAGAAACCTTAGCAGGCTCCAAAGCACCAACCACCCCGGCACGTTCCACCGCACACAACGGTTGCCGCACCTGAACAGACTCCTGTTTCCACAGACGCAAAGCCGAAGGCTCCAATACCCCCTCAAGCTCCCTCATACCAGAAACCAAAACAGTCCCATCAGACTGCGGCTGAACTTCCTCAACGTTGAGAATCTGACCCTCATAACCCATCACATCCCCAGTACGCACGCGACTAATCGAACGAGTACGCCAGTTCTGCTCAGCAACACCAGAATCAGGACTCATCTCCACCGTCACCTACGTATCGGGAGAAATACCAGTGGTGACCAACCCGCGCTCCGTGAGAACAGTAATAGCCACCGACTCCGGACTGAGCTGTTTAGTGCGCATCACGTTAAACCACTGCTGACCGTCAATTACCCTGTCCCCAGGACGAATTTGAGCACAAGCAATCCGTCGAGTCTCCGGATGCTCGTTCAACTCTCGACTGTAACTTTGGATCAGTTCTTCCGCACGAGGTACTTGCGTTACGCGCTCCTGAACAGGGCCGCCACTGACTCGATGAATATCCTCTTCACCATCAGTCACCACCACATGCTGATGACCATCTTCATCAGCAACAGTGACAGAACCGGCGATCTCCTCGGTGGTAGGCTCTACCGCCATCACCGTGCCACGAACATCAATAGTGGTATCTGTTGCGCACGTCTTGACCTTCAACCTGCACATCATCACCCACAGCCATCTCAGAAATATCGGCAGCCTCCAAAGCCAACACCGGGCTACTATCGCGGATCGTGGCAGCCAGAGCAATCGTCTGAGCAGCAGCTAACGACTCCACATAACAATGAGCACCCGCCTCAGCTTCTACTGCTAGATGCAGACCATCCTCATACGCCATATGCAGCACTCGACCAGAAACATTGACCCCCGTCACTAGGACGTTTTTCAGGTCAATAAATTCTTCACATACAGAAGGCAAAATCTTCAGATGCGCAGCCGTGATGTAATCTCCTGGTTCAATATCCGCTAGAGTAACACTGCCGAAAGTCTCCAGAACAGCATCACGGTTCACAGCCCACTCAGCACCCCCCAGAGTAGCCTCAGCTTGCTCCGCAGTAAGCACTCGAAACTTCTCCTGCGTCTCCAATGGACGAACATGAACAGTGAAATCTCGTTCGCTCTCGCGCGACACGGCAGAAAGTTCCACCGTCTTCTCCGCGGTATTAACACCAACAACTGTGCCCAACACACGCGGATACACCAAAGCCTCCGCAGAATTACCAAACTCAGTATCGGGACTGTTCGGATCAGCCACCGGCGAAGCATCAACTCCGATTTGAGCCAACACAAACTGACCCACATGAAGCTCCGACAAGGACATCAGACCGCCACCAGACTCACCGCCGCCGCAGACACATCACCATCAAAATCACGAATGAGCACCAAGGACCGCTCAAAAAGATGCTGATGCTCTACCGACAATTTCACCATCGCCAGCACCGTGCCGATACGCTCAATCGTCACCGAGGAATCCTCCCACGCCAGTTGTGGTTCATCCACCAGTGCGTCCTGACTCAACTGTAAATTTTTATACACTTGATCAGTTTTAGCCCGCGAATTATGCGCCCGAACCATCGAACGAGCCTGATTCACTGCCACAGCATTAATCCACTCAGCGAACGAACCGCGCTCTGGGTCAAAAGAATCAATTTTTCGTGTGGCTTGCAGGTACGTTTCTTGCACCACATACTCTGCATCAAGGAAAGTCAAACCCCACTTGCTCAGGTAAGACTTCACTGCCCTACGACTTTGTTTTAGCGCCTCGATACGCTCAGCAGTCCATACCTCTTCGGTTGCTTTGCTCATGATGACATCGTCTCTTTGCCAGTAGTAGGGCGGTAGGGCTCATCAACACCTACGCAAGCATGACAGCGCCCAGAAGCTACTATCGGTGTTTTTTAGCGGGTTAGACATGATTTCCTTTGCAGATGCTGATGAGTGATTTTTCAAAAGACACAATCCGGTCTATTTGTGTTTTATAAAAATATGTGGGGAAATAAAAAACCGGTTATTGCGAACGAAGGAACCAGCCACCATTGAGTGTACTCACATTCAATGCTTGTGACTGAGATAGCTTCATCGAAGTTCACAATATTTCGCCCTCGAATACCGCCGGATATAGCTCACGTAAACGGTTCAGACGGTTGCGACCTGTGCGGTCAGAGACATCAAGAAAACGACCTGCCGCAGCTCCGGTAATCTTGACGCCTTCTTCTATTTGCTCATTGACCCAGCGTGCTAGTTTCTGATCTTCCTCGGGCAGCTCTTCGGCAGTTACCGCAGAGATCGCCTCTGAACTGGTTTCGGTTTCATCGTCAACAACCACCTCAGGCTCAGATTCTGAATCTACTGAAGAAACCTCTTGCGCAACAGAATCCTCTTGCTCGCCCTGTGGGAGAGTTTCTTCGGGAGTATCTGCTGTTATTTCCTCAACAACCCCAGTCTCAGAATCAGAAAAGTGCTGATGCTCCACACGAGGGTTAGCACTGATAGCTGACTGAGCCGGAACAGAAGCCACTGCGCTCACCGTCGGAGATGAGGTAGGCACCTCCAGTAACCTCTCCGCCAGAACATCATCCACTCGTCTCACAGAAGTCGTGCGCTCTTCTGAGCCAGCTTCGGGCTCAGTGTCTTCTTCATCAGGAACAGCAAAAGCCAATCGTGATGCTTCTTCCGTTGCCGCAAAAACCGCCACAGGAGCCGTAGCAGCAATACACGCACCAATCCACGACTGCAACACGGTCTGTCCCTCTCCGACGCTCAAAGCGTGAACCGCGTTAGCGACCACTGAAATCGTGGTGAACGCCCCGAGCGTGAACCAGGTCAGACCCACAGGTTCTTTACGGGATTTATGAATCACCGCAGCCATCGAATACGCCAGAATCGCAATGTCAATAAAAATTGGTACAGCCCATCGCATCCAGGTTGGCAGCCCTACCCAAGCGGCGACATCATGCAAACCATTGAACGAGACCATGAAAGAGGTGAGCCCCAATAGCCCAATCAAAATGACGGTGAACCAGAGGGTTCGGATAGAGTCCGGGTTGATCCGGTTCTGCCTAGTTCTGGGGATATTCTTCACAGGTGTTCCAGTTCTTTGATAATCTGTTTTCATAACTTGGTCTCCTAGAGTGTTGTATCTCGTAATTGCATAAACTGGTTTGACAAGTTTTTTCATGTGGCGATCTGCCGTGCAAGACGGATCGCCACATTTTTTATCCGCCAAACGCTTCATCAACCTAGCCCTGTTCATCTTCACGCAGGGTGGTCACGACCTCATCGAGCGTGATAACCGTGGAATCCACTGCGGTTGCTAGTTGCTCTGAATCTCCTAGCAAGTCCGGTTGTAGGTTGAAGAGTTTGAGCAAACCTGAGCCGGCAAGCAACGTATGCACGACCTGTTGAGCCATCTTCTGCGAAACACTCCCGGGGTCAAAAACTTGCCGATTATTCGCGGTCATAGCTTTCTTGAAGAGCTCTTCAAGCTCGGTGGAGACCTCAAGAATTTCTGGGAAGTACAGGTAATCATCTGGTGTATCTTCACCGCGAGGTAATTCCTCATTGACCGCCGTGATAGTGGTATCGAAGGGGTCAGTGGCTGCTCGTTGAGCTTTTGCAGGGGTAGCTGTTTTGCTCTCTGCGGCTTTGAAAAAGCCAATCCCTAGATCAGCTACGGGCAAGTCCAGTTGTTCATTAGGTACAGCCGCAGGTGCTTTTCGCACGAGCGCTTTGCGTGTGCGTCCATCACGTCCGATGGTTGGCAAGTCTTCGGGGAGAGCTCCGGCTTCTTTAGCTTTTTTGATTTCTTTAGCCACGCTCATATGCGAAAGTCCAACGACTGAGGCAATGGCGCGAGTGGGCATTCCTTCCTTGGCTAGTTGGTTGATGAAGTCACCGCGGCGGTGACGTGGCAGAATCCAGCGTTCTTCACCGATTTCACCGTCCAGGTACGCATCCCAGCTGGTGTAACCCATGGTGAGCCAGATGCGCTGGCTGTATGCCATCACGCACAGGCTCTGCAAGAGTGTGGCTGACTGGGGTAGGTCTTTGGTGATTTGCTTGGCTTGATCGAGGGTGAGTTCGGGGAGAACTTCTACCTCTTCGGCTGGCTCGAATACGGGGGTTTGCAAAAGTGCGCTCATGATATTTTCCTTTGAGAAATGGTTAGGATTGCAAGACTTTTTAGGGGGTAAGAATTCCAGCGAGTCGGTCGGCTCGGTGTCCAGGACATTCTCGCTCAGCCGAGTGCTCCATGTGGTGGACAGGGCAGGTAACGATACGGGGTTTTTGTTGTGACTGTTTATGCTCGATTACTGATTCAGCCAGGGAGGCAAGCTCGTAGAACTCTTTGGAAATGCAGCTGAAGGCGAAGCGTTGAGGGCTTCGGATATCTTGGGTTGCTCGAGAAAAAACGATCTGAATCATTTGAGCCAGCACATCATCATTGATGTGACCAGAATCGAGACCTGAGGATTTTTTGAGATTCATTCGAAGGTCTTGATGATTCACGCCTCGGGTAATTCTGCTGACTGGTGCAGGAGATTTTTTGAGGTTTTCGGTTGGTCGGTCAGTCTCTGAGTTATCCACAGGTTGCTCTTTTTTGACTGACTGACTGACTGATTAGAGAAGTCTGTGCGCGCGTTCCTATTAAGGCGGGAGTGTCGTTTATGTCAGAGTGACACCTAGCCTGTGTCAGATTGACACCTAGCCTCTCTGAAGGTGTCGGAGTGACACCTTGTGTGTTTGCCCCGGAATTACCGCTAAGTGTCAGAGTGACACCTTGTGTGTTTTTGGAGTTATTCACAGGCTGATTTTCTACTTCCACTTCTTCGATGGGAATCCCAAATCGTGCCTGATTACTCTTTTGAAGTTGCTTGAGTGCCTTCATAGTTCGCCACGGAGTTTTAGTGCCCCTATTCCAAAGATGAAGGACAATCAGGTCTGTTTGACGGCCGCCGAAGTCTGCATATGCGCGTCGTTCACGATGAAGCAAATCAGCCTGTTCGAACTCTTTGAGAGCTCGGATGACAGTGGATTTACTAGCGCACGTTTCGTGAATGATGAACGCTACGCCTTTATCACCTTCGTGATCGGGGATGTAACCGTCGTCGTCAGCTTGCCCTGCAAGGAAGCGGAGGATTGCTGTTCATCCTACGGCGCTGTTTTCGAATTCATGGGTACGAGCCCATTCAAGTGCTTTGCTGCTTATAGCTAGGCACCATTATGAGTGGTTGAAAATTTGACGTATTTGGTGAGTTCTTCAATTTCTACACCCATGAAATTAGCAATATTTTCAATCTCACTGGGTTTGAATTCAACTCGACCTCTAAGTCGGGAACTCATCTGAGCCTGAGAAATACCTAGATGTTGAGCTAGGTCTGTTTGGTTGATTTCGCGGCGGCTAACTTTGGCTCGGATGTTGCCCGCGATGGAATCTGCATAGGTCATACTCACACATTATCGGTGATACCGATAATGCGCAATCTTTATTTATCGGCTTAGCCAATAATTTTTCATTTTTACTTGCTATTATCCAGAAATACTTGTAGCTTGAAGGTATGGCAAAAACAATCATCACCCCCGCCGAAGCCGTGGGTAAAGAAGTAAAAATTTGGATGGCTCGAAGAGGCCTCAACCAAGGCGATATTGCTCGAATCCTGGGAGTTACTCAGTCATCCGTATCTGAAAAATTACGTGGGAAAATCGCAATCAGCATTACAGATTTAATTACCATTGCTGCTGCTTTAGAAATTTCTTTAGCCGACTTACTTGGCGAAGGCATCTTAAACGCAAAAATCCCCTCCACCGTTACAAACAATGAAGGGAATAAAGAAGAAGCCCCAATCGGCTTTATACCGAATGGGGCTTCTTACGATGTAGTTGCGGGGGCAAGATTTGAACTTGCGACCTCCGGGTTATGAGCCCGGCGAGCTACCGAACTGCTCCACCCCGCGGCGACTTCTATAACTATACACATGCCGTTAACCTGCTGCAACCTAAAAGCCCCCTTTGTAAGAGACAACACAAAAGCTCCGGGTTCCTCTCTCCTCAGAGAAAGAGAACCCGGAGCTTCATCTCCAGCGGTAGCGCGGTATTACTCGGCTACAGCGCCGTCAGCTTCCATAGCCTGCGCTAGCGCCTTATTCAAACGGTCCTGAGCTTCACCATAGGCAGCCCAATCGCCGTCCTTCATCGCCTTTTCAGAATCCTTCATCGCTGCAGAAGCGTCCTTGAGCGCTTGCTGTAGTGACGGCGAATCGGAAGACTCATCCGGTTTATCCGAGGATCCCGTGTCAGCCTTCTTTTCGTCCACACCAGCGTCAGCAGCGGTCTGCGCGCCCGAGTCACCCCCGAATAGCTCGTTCAAAGCTTCTTCCAGCGTGGGCGCAAAGCCTACCTTTTCACCAAACCCAACGAGTACTCGACGCAAGGTCGGGTAAGAAGAATCGCCAGAGGATTGCACGTAGACCGGCTGCACATAAAGAATGCCATCTCCAACCGGCAAAGTCAGCAAGTTACCGTTGGTTACCTTAGAGGCGCCCTGACGCAACAGGTTCAGCTCGGTAGAGACTTCAGTGTCAGAGTTGAAGTTGTTCTGTGCCTGACCGGGACCAGGCACCACAGAGCTTCGAGGTAGCTCAAGCAATGTGAGCTTTCCATACTGATCTGAGACCTCGCCGTCCTTGCCGGTACCTGCATCGCCGTTGGCAGACATAAATCCGTACATGACGTTACGAGTGTTGTCATCGGACTGTTGCGGAATCCAGCTCGTTGTCAGAGAGAAAGCCCCTTGTTCTTCTTCAGGCATCTTCAATGAGAGGTAGTAAGGAGGCAACGGAGTCGCCTGCTCCACAGTGGGATCGTTAGGAACTGACCAAACGTCGTCGCCTGCATAGAACGAACCGGCATCGGTCACGTGATACCTGTTCAGCACTTCACGCTGAACCTTGAATATGTCCTGCGGATAACGCACGTGATCCAACAGGCCCGCGCTCATCTCAGAAACCGGTTTTACGGTCTGGGGGAAGACCCCCTGCCATGCTTTAAGCACAGGATCTTGGTCGTCCCATGCGTAAAGGTCTACTGAACCGTCATAGGCATCAACCGTAGCTTTAACAGAGTTACGAATGTAGTTCACTTCCTTGTTGGGAAGGGCAGCGGCAGCACCTGACTGTGTCTCCGAATCGACGGTCGCTTCACCGAGCCCCTGCGACTGCGAGTAGGGGTACTGATCGCTGGTAGTGTACGCATCCACAATCCACACCACGCGGTCATTGACGATCGCAGGATAGGGGTTACCGTCCACCGTAAGGTAAGGAGCTACCTTATTGACGCGGTCGGTAGGATCACGGTCATAGAGCACCTGCGACTCAGAACGAACGACGTCAGAAAGCAAGATATCCGAAGACTGGAACTTGATGGCGTACGCCAGACGGTTGAAGAAATTACCGATATTCGGGCCGCCGTCACCCTTAAAGGTGTACTTGGCGTCGGCATTTTCTTGATCGTTAGCAGTCTGGGGGCGGTCAAGCTCTAGGGCGTCGTCGCTCTCAGAGCCACCCACAATCGAATATTCGGGAGAGGTCTGCCCAAAGTAGATTCGAGGTTCATAGTTCTCGCTAATCTCGCCGGTTGCTGTAATGCCATCCTGCATAAACTTTGGCTTACCGTCTGCCTCAACCTGGTTGCCGTAGGCGGCAATCACGCCATAGCCGTGGGTGTAGACAACATGCTGGTTAATCCACGAAGAATCAGCATTCTGCGCAGGGTTCAACTCACGAGCTGCCAGCACGGTGTCATGGGTTTCGCCATTGATTTTGTAGCGGTCCACTGCCAAGTTGTCATCGAACCGGTAGTAGGGGCGGAACTGCTGAAGCTGAGCGAAAGATGCCGATACTACGTTCGGATCCAACAAACGAATGTTAGAAATGGTCTCGCTCTCCCCCTTCAAAGCTCCGGCGTTGGTGGCGGTAGTTGCATCATAATTTTGCACATCGATGTTATCTAACCCGAATGCAGCGCGGGTTGAATCGATGTTGCGCTGGATATATTCGCTCTCCGCTGCCTGCTCGTTGGGAACAACTTGGAAGCGCTGAACAATCCAGGGGTACACGGCACCGGCAACTAGCGCCGCAATCAACATCACGGCAATACCGATAACGGGGAGCCGCCACCGGTTGGTCAAAGCCGCCACGATGAAGAACGCCGCAACCAAAACGGCAGCAATCGCCAAAATAGATTTGACGGGGATAATCGCGTTGACGTCGGTGTACATAGCGCCAGCCCATTTACCGGACTGGGACTGAGTAGCGGTGTAGCGCTCCAGCCAGAACTGGGCACCGCGCAAAAGCAGGTAGAGAGCCGCCAAAACTGCTGCATGCATACGGAAAGCGCGAGTAGTATCAATACTTTTTTCGTTAACTTTGATACCGCCGTAGAAGTAATGCATGACGATTCCGGCAAGTGCCGAAAGAATAACGACGGTGCTCAAGAAAGTAAGAAGCGCTTTCCAGAAGGGGAGGCTAAAGATAAAGAAGCCTAAGTCTCGACCAAATTCTGGATCCTGCTGACCGAATTCTCCACCGTTGAAGAAAAGAGCAACGGTTTCCCACTGGGACATCGCGCCACTACCGACGAACAAGCCAAGAATGAGAGGAATTGCAATCAGCAAAACCTTTCGCATGCTATCTACGGATTGACGGTAGCGATCCATGTTCTGGTTGAACATATCTTGGAACTCAGCAAAAGGATCCTGTCCCGGCACTCCCTGCCCAGGGGCAGTCTGCGAGTAAGGGCGATGGGGACGACGATTCGGCGCTTGAGGCGCCTGACCCTTTTTGTATGCAAAGTAAAGGCTTGCCCATACTGCCGCTGCAGTAATCAGCCCTGCTAAAGCGAAAAGAGCAAGTTTATATAGATTTTCTTTGACAAAAACATTCAAGAAACCCAGCTGGTCATACCAGAGAACATCGGTATAGATTTGCGTGCCAAACACAAAGAGCGCAATCAGCACTCCCACTATCACCAGCGTGGTGATAAGAGTGCTGTTTTTTCGTTGTGGACGGCGGGATTGGGGCGGGCTAGCTGCTCCGGTGCTCACATCTTCCTCGAAACTTCAGTGGTGTGCGATTTATATTCGCCGGTCTGACGGTGCTTTGGCACCGTACTTAGGTGTCTATCCATTGTGCCAAAGATAAAGGTGGCGTGGGGATTTATTTCTTCATCGCGAAAAGCTTCCTGAAGCGGTTTCACTACCGCCCCAGCGAAATCGCGTTTATCACGCGAAGTGTTATTACCGGAAGAACCCTGAGATTCCTCAGATCGTTCCCGCTAGCTGGAGCTCGTCGCGCGGACGTTGGCGCTGGGTCAAACGTGGCAGGGCACCTCCTACCCCGCCGAATTCTTCACTCTCGGCGGTGAAGGAACCGGTGTTCCTATCCGTGCCACCATTGAATCATTCGGTCCAATTTTGCTCTCTCGAGTGATGGATCTGAACAGCACCCAGGAATCGGCGTTGCAGCTAATTTTCCACTACGCTGACCAAAAGAGCTCGAACTCTATAACCTTGCCGATCTTCGTGCGGTCATCCAATTCCTCACCTCAGCCGAAGGCAAAGCCGAGCTGGAGAACCTAGGTGGAGTATCTAAGGCGACTGCCGGCGTCATCCTGCGTGGTCTGGTCACCCTTGAAGCAGATGGTATAGACAAGTTCTTTGGCGAGCCTGAATTTGATACAGCCGAGTTCTTGTGCACAGCCTCCGACGGCCGCGGCATCATCAGCATCTTAGAGCTGGCTAATCTGCAGTCTAAGCCCCAGCTATTTTCTACCTTCCTCATGTGGCTGCTGGCTGATCTCTTTGAAGATTTGCCCGAAGTGGGCGATGGTGAAAAGCCTAAACTCGTTTTTTTCCTCGATGAAGCACATCTACTCTTCAACGGTTCTTCTAAAGCGTTCAAAGAGGCCATCACTCAGACTGTGCGTTTGATTCGCTCTAAAGGTGTAGGGCTCTTCTTCATTACGCAGACACCTAAGGACGTACCCGCCGAAGTTCTGGGTCAGCTCGCTAACCGCGTACAGCACGCTCTGCGCGCGTTCACCCCCGATGACCAAAAGGCGCTGGTAGCAACAGCAAAGACCTTCCCCAAATCTGCTTATGATCTCGAAGAAGTGTTGACGACGGCGGGAACCGGCGAGGCAATCGTAACCGTCATGACCGAAACCGGCGCACCCTCACCGGTTGCCCTCACCCGCATGTACGCACCGCAGTCTTTCATGGGGCCGGCTCCCGAAGCGCTCAGCGCCACCGTGAACAACAGCACGCTGAATACTAAGTACGCCACGGTGGTCGATTCGGTATCTGCTTTTGAGAAGCTCACCCAGAAAGCAGAAGCAACGCAGCAAGAGACAGCCTCTGCCCAGCAGAGTCAGGCTAATGATTCGGCAGCAAAAGAAGCCGAAAAGCGTGCAGCTGCCGAAGCTAAAGAAGCCGAGAAACGCGCTAAAGAAGAAGAGCGCGAGCGTCAGAAACGCAACGACGCCGTTATGAGGGTGGGCACCAACATTGCCACTACCTTGGGTCGCGAGATCGTGCGATCCATCTTTGGCACCAAGCGTTCCGGCCGTAAAGGCGGTCTGGGCGGCTTGTTCTAAACCCTGAGCCTATAAGAAATCTCCGCCCGAAAAATTCGGGCGGAGATTTTTTATGCTCTTGTTTTGATGCTTTTACTCAGCGGTGCAGGTGGGGAATGTGGAAGGATCCTCTCCTGCCCCAATCTTTTTCACGGCATCGGCTGCTTCTGTCAGATTGGAAACTTTCACCACGGACAGCCCCTCAGGAATATGCCCTACCACTTCGTCGCAGTTATCTGCTGGGGCAAGAAAAACCGTGGCACCGGCGTCTTTCGCTCCCACCATTTTCTGGGCGATACCGCCAATAGGTCCAACATCGCCATTGGATTCGATAGTTCCTGTTCCCGCGAAGTGAACGCCGCCGGTCATCTTGCCTTCGGTGAGCTCGTCAATGATTCCTAAGGCAAACATCATGCCGGCACTGGGCCCGCCTACTTCTTCTAGACCGTACTTGACCTTGAACGGGAACTCATAGGAGCGATCCAGCGCGAGACCTAGAAGGTAGCGGCCATGGTCATCGCTGCGCTGAGGGGTGATGGTCTCGGTGATTTCTTTACCATCTCTGCTGACGGTGACGGCAAGGGGCTTGTCGCGGTTCTTGTCTAAAATCTCAGCAATTTGCCCATAATTTTCCAAGGTTGTTGAGCCCAGTTTAAGCAAGATGTCGTCTTCTTGAATCTTTCCTTGACTGGGGCTATTTTCAGTCAGTGAGGCTACTTTCAGCTTTTCTTTCACCGGTTTACCCAGATAATTGAGGGCAGCTGCCTGAGCTATCTCCTGAGAATTAGTCATATCCGCAGTGTTTTGCTCAACTACTTGCTCACTGGTGACGGTGGGTTGGTACAGCAAGTCCGATGGAAGTACCGTGCCGGTTGAGCTTAACCAGCTTGCCAGAGCAGGTACTGCGGTGAGGGTGGTGTTGGGACCACCCGCTACCGACACGGTCGTCATATCAAGATTGCCCGAAACATCATAGGTCTTAGCACCGTCAATTGAAATGAGCTGGTGTCCCTCATAATCACCAATGGTGTTGAAGGTGGGGCCCGGCTCCTCGGTCACGAAATCAACGGGAACCACAAAACCCGCCACCAGCAACAAACCCGTAGCCCAACCTGCAGTGGTGCGAGCAGATGGACGCCCGGTGCGCAACCGGGGTAACAGACGGGAATTGGTAGATGCGGGATTTGATGAATCGCGGGAAGTCATTGTTCTAGGTTACCGGCTCGCCCAGGGTCCCCCGTAGATTGTGGTAGCAGATTCAAGCTGGTTGTTTGCTGTACGTTTTCATAGCTGTGGGCAAAACATTAGCCAGCACTCAGGCTCGTTGGGTAACGTAGAGGAAAATAATCACCAAAATATATGGCAAGGAGAGACGTGTTATGGCTTCATCAAACAATTCACACGAAAACAACGACGGCTCCGATCCGTTCGAAGAATTTTTCAAAAAGCTCTCTGAAAATGGCGGGTTCCCTGGGGGTAATTTTGACCCTTCCGCCATGGGCATAGACCCTGACATGATGAAAAACATGGGTGGCATGCCCATTGATCCCGCTATGATGCAGGGTATTTTTGCCCAGGTGAGCGCCATGATGAGTAGCTCCTCGACCGACAAACCGGTGAATTGGGATCTTGCCCGTCAAACTGCGCGTCAGGTGGTATCTGCCGATGGCGACGCCTCTGTAACTTCCAACGAAAAATCAGCGGTTGCAGACGCCACCCAGCTGGCAGATCTTTGGTTAGACCCGGTGACCGCCTTTGAACGCCCCAGCTCTCAGACTGAGACGTGGTCAAAGTCTGAATACGTAGAGAATACTTTTGGAGTATTCCAGGAAATTGCCGGCCCCATTGCCGAATCAATGTCTGAAGCCATGAATAACTCCATGGATTCACAGCTACCTGAAGAAATTAAATCTCTGCTGGGCGGTCAAACCAATATTCTCGCGGGAATCGGTGGCATGATGTTTGGCGCCCAAGCTGGTCAGTCCATCGGCAAACTTGCGGCAGAGGTAGTCTCCTCCACCGACGTCGGGCTTCCCATGGCAGAGGGACGCTCAGCGTTAGTTCCAGCGGGTATCAAAAATTTCGGTGAGGGGCTAGAAATCCCTGCCCAGGAAGTCATGCTGTATCTGGCGGTCCGTGAAGCTGCGCTGGTACGCCTTTACAAGGCAAACTCCTGGTTGCGCCAAGACATTATTGATTTGGTAAAACGCTACGCCCGCGGAATTCATGTAGATATTGAGAGGATGCAGGACGCCGCTCAAGAGATTGACCCTATGAACCCCGACGCCATGCAGGAAGCCTTCGCTGCTGAAATTTTCACCCCGCAGAATACCGAAGATCAGCAACTTGCCTTGGCGCGTTTGGAAACCCTGTTGGCACTGGTAGAGGGCTGGGTAACTGTCATTACCGAGCAAGCTACCAAAAACCTGCCTATGGCGGCACAATTGGCGGAAACCATGAACCGCCGTCATGCCAACGGAGGACCTGCCGAGCATATCTTCGCAGCACTTGTGGGATTGGAACTGCACCCCCGCAAGAACCGAGAAGCCGCTAACTTCTGGCGTTCCTACGGTGAAAAACGCGGTAAAGACGCCCGCGATGAGTTGTGGAGCGCTCCCGAAACACTACCTACCGGCGACGAGCTGGATGACCTCGATGCCTACACGAAGCGCGTCGAGATGGTCACCGCATCTGCCGACGAGTTCGACGCCGCTTTGGAGAAGCTCCTTTCTGGCGGCTACGACGAAGATCAGACATCTGAGAAAATCGAAACGGATGATGCTTCGGAAAACAAGAACTCCGATAAGCCCGACGATTCGGACTCAGATAAGGACTAGAAAACTTCGAGATAAGGTATAAGGCCAGGTCTCCAAACCCGGGCACAGCAGTATGGTGAACTAACCTTCTCCCTTGCTTCGCTAGCGCTCAGTGAAGCGATTCATGCCAGACCCAGCCAGTTCACCGTACTGCTGTGCCCGGCTTGGCTTCACCCTTATAAATTACGCTCCTTGCGTTCAAGTTTGAGCCCGGCGCTCAAACCCGCCAGATAAGCCTCTGCCTCCGCTTTTCGGGGGTAGAGGCTTTCTAATGCCCTAAAGCGTGCGCTGTGGTTGAGCTCGATAAAATGGCACAGCTCGTGGTGTAACACAAAATCAATCACATATTCTGGGGCACCCTGCAAGACGTGGGAAAGGCGGATGCTTCCGCGTGAAGGGGTAGCAGATCCCCACCTCGTATTCTGATTAGTCACCCAGCGGCTACTGGTGGGGCGAGTCATCTTCGGGAGTCTTTCCATCAGCGCTTCGGCACGAGCTATCAAATATTCATCGCTGGCCCGCGCATCCTGCTGTCTCTTATTCCGCTGACGCTGTTTGAGCAAATCTGGGAGCAACTTTTGAATGTACTCCTGCACCTCGCGGGGGCTGCTGGTTGCAGGAACCATGAGCCGTGCTCGCCCGTCGTCGTCCATGCGAGCGCTCACCGTTTTCCGGCGCCGGGAGGAACGCACCACCACAATCTCCGGCATGGATTCAGTGGCAGGAATAACGCTTTCAGAAGTGCTTGAACGTGGCAAGGGCGGCGCTTTCTAGGGGCAAGCTCAAAGGTTGATTATTTAGTAGGGGGCGCGATGGAATCAAGAAAACGCGAACGGCGTCGATTCGCCCGGCCGCCGGGGGTGCGCGCCCTCGACCAGGAGAAGGTGAGATATTTGCGAGCGCGGGTGATGCCTACATAAAGCAGGCGGCGTTCTTCATCTATTTCATCGCCCGTTTTGGCAAAGGAAATAGGCATGAGCCCTTCATTGAGACCGCAAAGGAAGACGGCGTCCCATTCCAGGCCTTTCGCCGAGTGGAGAGATGCCAGGGTTACACCGTTCATTTTGGGTGGATCCTGGTGCGCCATCCGCTGGGCGAGTACTGCCACGAATTCAGCCATGGTGAGGGGGCGAGGAAGCTCGCTGGCGCCGTTATCGTGGGCTTGATCGCGCGCTTTTTCTCGCTCGTTGTGCAGGCGATCTGCCATAGAGACGAGTGCAGCCAACGATTCCCATTTCTGGCGAACAGCGCCGGACGCCGAGGGCCCCTTAGCGGTGTACCCCAGGGATTTAAGGATATCGCGGGTGGCTTGGGGCACCGGATCATCAGAAATCGCAGCGGCGGCACCGCGTAACTGGGCATAGGCATTTTTGACTTCGGGGCGGGAGAAAAATTGCTCTGCCCCGCGTAGCTGATAGGCAATACCTTCGTCGGTGAGTGCCTGTTCCAGTGCAGCTGATTGACCGTTCGTCCTAAAAAGCACGGCAATTTCAGACGGCTCGACGCCCTCTTTGGTGATGAGATCTTGAATGTCTTCGGCGATGCCCGCGGCCTCGTCCTCGTCGTCGGCGTATTCGAAGAACTCTGCGGTGGGCCCTGTCCCCCGCTGAGATACCAACTCTAAAGGTTTGGCCCAGGCTCCCGGGGTGGAATCTTTAGCCGGCTTGCGGGAATTCAGGAGGGTATTTGCTAGTTCAACGACCTGGTGGGTGGAACGGTAATCTCGCACTAGTTTGACGACATTGGCGTTGTCGTAGCGGCGGGTAAATTCCAACAAATGGCGGCTCGTTGCGCCGGTGAAGGAGTAAATGGTCTGTGAGGCATCACCCACTACGCATAGGTCATCGCGCCCGCCTAGCCAGGCGTCCAGTAGCCGCTGCTGAAGGGGAGAAACGTCCTGGTATTCATCGACGACGAAGTGCCGGTACTGCTGGCGGACGGCGGCAGCGACCTGCTCATCGTCCTCTAAGACCCCCACGGTCAGAAGCAGAACATCTTCAAAATCTATAATGTTCCGCTCATCTTTGAGATCTTCGTAGGCTTTGAAAAGGCGGCACATGTTGATGGGGGTGATATCCGAGGGCAAAACGCGATCTGCCAGATGTGGCATGAGGGTGTCATAGGTGTACATATTGACCTTTGCCCACTCAATTTCAGCGGCGAGATCTCGAATCATCGCCCGGTCGGCGCTGATACGCAGGCGCTGAGCGGCCTCGGTAATCAGTTGAGCTTTATGGGAAATGATGCGAGGTTCGGAGCCGCCAACCGCCTGCGGCCAGAAGAATCGGAGCTGCCGTAAAGCTGCCGAGTGGAAGGTTCGGGCTTGCACTCCTACCGAACCCAGTGCCCGCAAACGAACCCGCATTTCATCGGCAGCGCGAGTTGTAAATGATAGAGCTAGGACGCGAGTTGGGACGTATCTACCGGTAGCAATTCCATAGGCAATCCGGTGAGTAATCGCGCGCGTCTTACCGGTACCGGCGCCTGCCAGCACGCACATGGGACCGCTGAGTTCAGTAGCAACCCGGCGTTGCTCAGGATCAAGCCCCTGCAAAATCAGCTCAGGACTCGGCGGTGCCTGCTCTGCTAAATTCGCTGAGCCACTAGATGAGTGCGCAGGATTCGGCAGAGTAGACATGAAACTCCTGAAGGTTGTGTTTAAAAGGGCTCTTCCAGTGTAATTTATGCCAACGGTTCACCGAGAAAATTCTCGATGAGCATACGGGAGATTGACGCGCGGGAGGGCAGCTTGATTTCCCCGCTGGAGTGAGCGGTTTTTAGCTCGTGAGCGGTAAACCAGCGTACCGTTTCTATTTCTTCGCCGTCCGCTTGCACCTGGTGGGGGTTAGAAATCTCAGCGCGATACCCTAGCATCAGTGAGCGAGGAAAAGGCCAAGGTTGTGAACCCAAATACTGCAGGCTGTCTACTTCGCCGTTGCACTCTTCCAATAGTTCTCTTTGAACTGCGTTCTCCGCTGATTCACCGGCTTCAATGAACCCGGCAAAAGTGGAAAATCGATTCTTTCCCCAGGCGCGTGCTTGCCCCAGCAGAATCCGTTCTTCGCCGTCAAAGGTTGCAGTAACCGCTGTAATAACTGCTGGATCTGTTCGGGGGAAAATCTCTCGACCGGCAGAATTCACACGCGACCATCCCGCCTGAGCCACAACAGTTTCCTGCCCCGTTGCCGGGTCATAGGCTGCTCCTCTGTGCCAGTTGTTCAATGCCACAGCAGCGCCAGCAAGTTCTAACCAAATCTTTAACTTTGCGTCTTGAGAATTCGCTACATGTTCGGCAAGCTCGTGCACCGACTGCCAGTGCCCCTCGACATGAGAGGCCAGGACGTCGCGGGGCGCTCGTTGCTCACCGTCGGGTCCTAAGAGGTTGAGATGCTCGGTCTTAAAATCACAGAAGTATTCCCAGTTACCCGTCAAGGCCAGAACCGCGCTCCCCTCGCGTGTTCTGCCAATGAAAATCACATCAGCTTGGCGCTGCGGCTCTGCTACCCAATGCCTGAGCACTTCAGCTTTGGTCATCGAAGCGCTCAGGTGCAGAGGCTTGGATGTCTCATCCACTAAGATTTCGTGCCCATCTACTGCCACGAAAACTGGCTTCTTCTGGGATTTCTCTGCACGCAGAAAATCCTCTACAAGCTGAGAAAGAAAGCCTGGACGAGCCCGATTTTCACCCTCCATCCGAGGTCGCGTACCAGTCAGAGGCAGATACCCTAACGGTGCAATAGATTCTCCTGGTTCATGAGAATTCGTAGAGTTTTCTTCAAAAATAGGGTTAGATTCCTGCGTCATTGCTGTGACCTGCTGATTCTCTTGTACTCTGGAAAGGTGACTGTTACACCGCTTCAACTTGCTGCTATTGTATCTGCCGGAGTGCCTGGGCTCTATCCTGTTGCCGCGCTCCCCTCTGCTGACGATGCCGTCGATTTTGATTCGGCCATCATTATCGATTCAGCCGATAAGCGCTGGCGGGTCCGCTCTCCCAAGAACCCCGAAGCAAGCGTTCGTTTAGAAGCTGAACACGTAATTCTCCAGTCCTTTTCCGCCGGTTTGCGCGCGCGCCTTCCTTTCCAGGTGCCCACTATTGTCGGCTCAGTGCCTGTCGATGGTATGCAAACTTTTATCTATACCCACATTCCCGGTAGCCACTACGACATTGACGAACTGGCAGAAATTTCCTCTCATGCCAAACCGGGCACCGAAGATTTAGCAACCGCGCTGGGGCGCATAATTGCCACCATTCACGTAATGCCCACCACAATTATTGAAGACGCCGACCTTCCGGTCTACACCTCCGAACAGTTGCGCCAACGCCGTCTCACAGAACTCGAACGAGTCGAAAAAACCGGCAAAGTGCCCGCCGGCCTCATTCGCCGCTGGCGAGAACTGCTCACCGACCCTCACATGTGGAACTTCCGACCGCGCGTCATCCACGGGGATCTCAACGAAGATAACCTAGTTCTCAACCAGAAAAAAGTCACCGAAGTAACCGGCTGGTCCGAAGTATGTGTGGGTGATCCTGCCATGGATTTCTCCTGGCTTCTTGCCTGCGAAGACCGTTCCTTTAGCGACCGGGTCATGAACGTCTATACCGAACAGATGCCGCAACGCCCCGATAATTCTCTGGCGCTACGCGCGAATCTTTACGCCGAATTTGCCCTAGCCCAATGGATGATACGTGGTATCGAATTAGAGGATCAGGCGATGGTCGATGAAGCATTTGCCATGCTCCATCAACTAGAAAATGACCTGCGCAGAGTCGGAGAAATCACCGACGATAAGACCAACTCCGCGCTGAGTGCAGATGATAAACCGTCAGGGTCGGTAGTGGCTCCCTAACTCATCATTTTCTAAGTATAAGAGGTAGGTTTAGCGTTTTCTACGCTGAGACGCTTCCCCCTGTTGTCCAGCCTTGTACGCTCGACGAATCAGCCTCTTCAACGATTCTTCGTCAGCCAGATGTTGCGGTCGCACTGTCTTTGCCGCCCCCACGTAGAAGAAAGTGGCAAAAACGTCCTCAACTGGGATGTCATTCAACCGGGCAAAAGCCAACCGGTACAGTGCTAGCTGGATGGATTTAGCCTCCATCTCAGAAGCACGAGGAACTCGACCCGTTTTCCAGTCCACCAGTTCCCACGTCACCTGTCCCGATTCATCAACGTGGCGATAAATAGCATCTACTCGCCCCCGCACCGAAATACCTTCAACCGGGGTTTCGAGCGGAAATTCCACTGCCCACGGTTGCAGGTTTGCCCACTCGCTCGCCAAAAAGTTTTCCCGTAGTTGCGGTAAATCTAAAGAATCATCAATGTCATCGTCGGCAAACTCTTCATTTCCCATATCTAGCATTGCGGAGTGCTCAAAATGGGACTCCACCCAGGCATGAAAAATGCTACCCTGACGGGCTTCGATGCCGGGACGTTGCGGCATCGGTCGTATCAAATTACTCACAACAGCTTCTGTGTTACTTTTCAACGCCACCAGCTGCGAGGCGCTGAGGTGAGAGGGTAGCTCAAACTCGCGATACTCCGTTGGTTCGTTGAGCAGCGCCAGGAGTAGCTCGGTTTCTTGACGCCAATCCTCAATGGAAGGCCCGTCCAGCTGGGTTTGTTCTCCTCCGATGACAGCTGGCGAGTCGCCCTCCTTCGCAGAACCACGAAGGACGTTTTGCGCGGCACGGGTAAGCCTCGCTCGCCGGGAAACCGCCGGGTCGCGAAGAATATCTGTGGTCATAGATTCACCTGCAGAGGGGGAAGTATTCTCTGAACTATGTCCTGCATCATGAGCCAGAGCCCATTCTTCTTCGCTCTTCCACTGAATAACTTCGGGCCCATCCAGAGGGTCAAAAGGCCATAGAGCGGTGGTGAGCGACGCCGATTGAGGATTCTCCTCCCCTATCTGAGTTTCGTCCAAGGTACGCAGCATCAACGGCATGTCGCTCGCAGGATCATGGTGGGGACTCAATTGTGCTTCCTCAGCCAGTTCCTCCCAAAATTCAGAAGCTTGCACAGGCTTACTCGCGGTCCCTTTCCAAGCTGCAGAGCCCAGCATCAGAAGAGTGCGAGCGCGCGTGATACCCACGTAGGCAAGACGCCGTTCCTCCGCAGTACTGTGTATCAGGGCTTCTTCTTTGAACTGCCCTATATATGCCTTGAAATCAGTGAGGTTTTCGTGGTCGGGATTCCACCCGGGCAAAAAGTTCTTGTCCCCGCGTAGAGGCCAGGGAACAGTCTGCGAATTCTGGGTCCAGCGCGCGTCTTTTGTCAGGGGAAAATCGCCTTGGTAGAGCCCTGGAATGTAGACGTGGTCCCATTCAAGACCCTTCGAGGCATGCACCGTCAGAATCTGCACCGCATCATGACGCGGCTCTTCAGCAGCCATTTCCAGCCCAGATTCTTCAGCAGCAGCGGCGTCCAACCATGCCAAGAAACCGTTAATTCCGCTGGCTGATCCGCTCGATGCGGTCAAGCTGAAACGAAGTATTCGTTCGTCGTCTTCAGTCAGCTCATCGCTGTTCTGAAACGCTGCCGCTCCTGCATGTAGGGTGGCGTTGATGCGCGGAGCGCTCATCGCATACTGAGCGGCAACCTCGTGGAAGGCATCTAGATTTCGACGCGCCTCATGGTTGCCTCGCCCCGGCTTAGCCGCCAACTCGATATCGAGCAGAATTGTCCGCTCAATTTCTACCAGCAAACTTGAAATATCATCTGCCATAAATTGGCGAAGATAACTGAATTCTGCAGCAAGTGCCTGAAGCCTTTGCAGACCCACCTCGGTCAGTGAACGGCCTCTGACTGACGTCCAGCCCGGTTTGGGTAAGGTTTCCAGCGCTTCAATCAAAGAGGAATGATCCGTAATATCCGAAACGGTCTCCCTCGCCTGCCTAGCCTCTTCTTCTGCCCGTTCTTGCTCACTTAAGTCGGCAAAAAGGTTCTCCGCGCGCCCTTCTCGAATAGCTTTCTCGCGCTCGCGTGCAAGGTGGGTGGACCAGTCGGACAACGCCAGCAGGTCAGATAAACCGAGTCGCCAGCGGGCACCTGCCATGAGACGCATCAGGGCATCCGAGCGCCCCGGGTCAGCAAGAACTCGCAGAACAGACACCATATCGATTACTTCAGGGGTCTCCAGCAAACCTCCTAATCCAACGATTTGATAGGGAACACCCAACTCTTCACATGCCTGGCGGATAGGTTCCATCATGGCGCGTTTCTTACACAGCACTGCCATAGTGGGCATTTCGGTCAGAGGACGGTGAGCATGATGGGCTCGTTCCTGGGCTATTTTCTCTACCATCGAGCGAGCCTCTTCTTGGTCAGTGAGGTAGCGGCCCATCAGCACTTGTCCGACGCCCGGTTCTGGTCTGGCTACTAAATCGGGTACGTCTACCTGGTGAGGTGAGCGAACCCATGCGGGTTGCACTTTGAGCGGATCAGCTACCCGGTTAGCCGCATGAAGAATTGCCGTGTCATTTCGCCACGCGACGGTCAGATAACTTGCGGTGGTGTCTTGGGTGGGAAAGTAGCTGTAGAAGCTAAACAGTTGGCCGTCGGATGCCCCACGGAAGCCGTAAATTGATTGCTTGGGGTCGCCCACCGCCATGACCGGATGTTCTTCGCGCCCCTTTGTTCCGCCAAACAAATCGGAAAATAACTGCATCTGAGCATGGGACGTATCTTGAAATTCGTCCAGCAAGACCACCTTGAAACGATCCCGCTCCGTGGCACTTGCCTGCGGTATCTCGCGGGCTATACGCGCAGCTAACGCCACTAAATCGCCATAGTCCATAACCTGCATTTGCTTCTTCAAGCGAGAATACTGCTGCACTAAAAGAGCATAGAAAACACGGTTGTGAAGCCTTTGTACCAGTTTGTTCCGCTCGCTCACAGCCCCGGGTTTATCGATGTTTTCTAATGCGGCAATTTGCTGCTGGCACCATTCAATGATGGTTTCGGGGTCAATGAGGTGCTCGGAGCACTCCCCTGCCAGTTGCATCACGCCCTCGATGATGCTCTTTTTCGACGGCGGATCAACCGGCAACAGTTTGGGATCTACAAACTCAACCAGCTGTGCGACCAGCTGCCATGCCTGTGCGCTACCCAGCATCTGCGCATCCTGTTCAATCCCCAGTCGCAGACCGTAATTCGCCACTAACGTATTGGCATAGGAGTGGTAGGTGGAAACACTGGGATCTGAAACCGGGGCATTTTCCTCATTCTGCGGAGTACGCACCATGTCTAAGCGGCGTAGCTGTTCCAAGCGCATACGCATACGCTCCCGTAGTTCACCGGCGGCTTTGCGGGTAAAGGTGACGCCCAGCACTTGATCGGCTCGAACTAATCCGTTGGCTACAAGCCAGACCACACGATCCACCATGGTCGCCGTCTTACCCGATCCGGCGCCTGCCACGACCAAACGCGGGGTGAGGGGGGAGGCAATAATCGCTGACTGTTCAACTGTAGGGCGCGGACGTCCCAGAGCATCGGCAATTTCTTCGGGAGTATATAAATGTTGTTGCATCGTAGACCTAATTCTGAGTGACCTGGCGGCCGCGGTTGCACAGCGGGCAGATATCGGGAAGTTTGCATTGAATGCCGAAAGAACTGCTGGAGGACGACGTATGCCGTGCCTCCACATGGTTGCCCGCAATCAGTTCGGCCGCTCGATTAATGAGTTCAACAGCCCAAGTACTTGAGGAAGTGAGAGCCGGTTGTTCTTGCTCTATGTACGTCTTAGTATCTCTACCTAGTTGAATGAGGAAGGCTCCACCGGAAAGTTCCTGAAGACCCTCGAATTTCAGCTTGTTGGGAAGCGATAGATGGTGCTCGCTAAAAGCTTGCGCCATGTGCTCACCTGCGCCAGCTTCCAATGCAACCTGGTAAGAGGCGAGCTGAGGGTGCTTCTGCAGGTCAGCTTTGGTGGGCTGGGTGGAGCCTGTTTTCAAGTCAATAATCACGAATCTGCCCAGCGAGTCCACTTCTAGTCGATCCACTCGTCCGCTCAGAAGAGCATCCCGCGCTGGCCCGGGAATGAGTACACTAAAGGCACCTTCAACACCCACCAGTTTGCGCCCCAGCGTGGAAAGATCTGCGGTGTACTGCGCAAACTTTCGCACCATTGTTTCCGCACGCTCTATCACCTGCACTGACTCCCACGTATCTGGCAAGTTCAGTTGTTTGATGCGCTGGTGTAATTCATCGAGTAGTTGATGTCCGGGAGCATCTGGCATATCTTCAGCAAGTTCGTGTACCAGAGTACCGAGTGTTCGCGATAGGTCTGTGGCCGCCTCTGCTTTGGAAGCGGAAACAAACCAGTCCAGAGGTGAACGGTGAATTTCGGCTACCCGGGACGGTGAGATGGGAATTGGCTCGTTCTCCCCGAACCCTGCGCCAGTTGAAGAAATCGGTAGCAGACCCCACCAGGTAGCAGGGTGAACACCGGGTAGGTGGGCTCCCGCTGTTTGGGCAGGATCATTGAGCCGATGCAAAATTTCAGTTGCCGCCTGTGCTCGGTGGAAATCGTCGTCCTGTTTTTCTGCCCACTGGCGAAGCTCAGCGATGAGAGCGCGCAAGGTCATAGGACGCCGCACTTCTACGTTGGTGCGCTGCCCCTCTGGAGCTGGCGCTACCATATCGAGAAATTCGCTCGGTGCGTCATCAACCGAGGAAACCGCGGTACAGATGAGGCGTTCGCTGGCGCGGGAAACAGCCGTAGAGAATTGCCGTAACTCATCGTAGCGGGTATCTCGTATTCGATCGCCGATAGAGACAGTCGCGGCTGCTTGCGGACCCACATCAAAAATATCGGTGAGTTGCTGGGTATTCAGTAAAGAACCACGAATGGTGGTGTTGGGCCAGGTGCCCTCTTGCAATCCGGCGATATAGACAGTGTCCCACTGCCTCCCCGCTGCGAGTGCGGGGGTAAGGATCTCAACGGCATCGTAAGAATTTGCCCGCTGAGCTAGGGTATCCATTGGTAAATCTTGGGAATCGATGTAGTCCAAGAACTGTGCGGCGGTGGCACCGGGCATCTGGTCAACGTAGCGAGCAGCTGCCTCGAATAATCCGAGCATGGCATCTAAGTCGCGGTGCGCGCGGTCGGCTCCTACTCCTTGAGAGAGGGCTTGTTCTCGCCAAGGTTGGGCAAGACCCGATGCCTCCCACAGCGCCCAGAGCACCGTTTCAGCCGTTCCACCTTCTTGTTGTAGAGCTTCGGTTCCCGCCGCCAAAACATTGCTGATTCGACGTGCAGCAGCTCCGGCATTTCCCGCCGGCAAGTTGCTGGGGTTCAAGAGCGCTTCCACCAGCAAATCATCGCTGGACCGTGTTCCTCCGGCTCGGAGTTCTTCGGCGCGCAATCTCTGCCTGAGACGGCGTACGTCCATGGGAGAAGCACCTCCCAAGCGGGAGGTCAGAAGAGACAATGCAGTATCAACTCCCCATCCTTGAGCAGGGCGCTGAGTATGGGTTTCTTCTTGACCAGGTTCAGTTTCATCCTCAGACGAGCGCGGAGAAGGAGCAAGAAGAATCAGCGAGAGGGCATCAAGGAAGGGGCGCACCGCGGGTTCATCACGCACAGGTGTGAGCGCAGATGACGTTTGCACGGGAATACCTTGCCCCACCAAAACCCGTTTGATACGAGAAACATCCGAACTATTTCGGACGATCACCGCTGAACGCGAAAAAGCTTTGCCTCGGTAAAGATGATCTTCCAAAAGCATTTGCGCTATCAGACGTGATTCATGCTGGGCTGTTTCGACTGTCAACCCTTGTACGATAGGGCGATTGTCCTGGGACTTTTCGGGGTCCAGCAGGGTGCCGTCGTCGCCTAAATTCCACAGTGCCTGTTCCTGGGTATCACCCGCCGGTTCGGTGAGATCACGGCTATGCCGTGCCTGGGCGACGACGGGGATGCGGGTTGCTACCGATTCCCAGGAGCGCGCGATGTCAGGAGGCATTCTATAAGAAACATCGAGCATGTCGCGGTACGGGTGATTCAAGATATCTTCAAGCTGGCTCGCGAGAGTAGGACGGGCGCCGCGGAAACCTTGAACTACGGTGTCGGTGCATACCGTCACGCTAAATGCAGGGGCAGGTTCTGCTGAACTTTCGGAATTTGCTAAGACGCGCAGAAGGCGAAAAATAGAGGGCGTAGCCTCCTGCATATCGTCTACCAAAACCAGTTGCAGTTGAGCACGTTCGGCAGTTAGGAATTCAGGGTTTTTCAGGAATGTTTCCGTTGCCTGATGAATCAATGCCGCAGGGTCAAAAGCGTTAGGCATCCGTAGGCGGCGTATCTGCTGATATTCAGTATATAGTTGCGCCGCTGCCGCCCATTCTGGATGGTCCCAGTGCTGGGCTAGTTCTTTGACGTGCTCGGAGGTGAGGTTGTATTCGGCCATGCGGTCAAAGAAATCGCGTATTTCGTGGCGGAAACCCCGTGTTCCTAGAGCTTCATGCAAATCCACGGGCCAGAACACTGCTAGACCTTCTCCCCGGCTATGTCCGGCGAGAAGTTCGGCAATCATGACGTCCTGTTCTGGACCGGAAATGAGTTTGGGAGAGAATTCTAGACCGGGCAGGATGCCTAAAGCATGTGCTCGTCGGAGAACATCAAAAGCATATGCCTGCCAAGCGCGAATCGGCGCGGAAGACATGGTGGTTTGCGCCCGTGCAGTGAGTTCTTCTCGTATGCGAGTAGCAGATTGACGGGTGGGGGTGAGTATCAGCAAAGAGGCGGGGTCTGCGCCCTCCGAGAGAAAGCGATGGGCACGCTCTATTATGCCCTCGGTCTTGCCGGTTCCTGGTGCGCCGAGGATGAGTTCGTGCTGGGGCAAACCTGATAACTTCTGGTTCATGCTGTGCGCTCTATCCTTCTCTCTTCTACCCCCTGTTTTCCCTGCAATTTCTATCTGCGAGCAGGCGGGTTCTTCAAGACTATGTCAGAACTATGGCAAAGACGACTGACAAGATAAGCAATTTTTCCCTTCATGACAGCAGGAGATCTGAGAATCGAAGAATTTTCTCAGAAGTTATATAGTCGTTCCATGACTGCATGGACTGAGCTACCCCGCGCCACCTTTGATTTAGAAACCACTGGAATTGATCCCTCAACAGCCCGTATCGTGACGGCATCGCTGGTTTTGGTCAATCCCGATGGCACAGTGCTGCGTGCTGGCGAGTGGCTAGCCAACCCCAGTGTAGAAATACCGGAGCAAGCCGCGGCAGTTCACGGAATCACTACCGAATACGCCCAAGAACACGGACGAGATGCCCGCGAGGTGGTCTACGAGCTGGCAATGGCTCTCGGGGGTCTCTTTCATGACGGCGTGCCCGTTATTGCATTCAATGCCGCCTACGATTTTTCGGTGCTTCATCACGAGCTCAAACGCTATGACTTCCCTGAGCTCACCTGCTATCCGGTACTTGACCCTTACGTCATCAATAAACAGGTGCACAAGTTCAAAAAAGGTAAGCGCACCCTCGAAGTTCTGAGCGCCGAATACGGCGTGAGTTTGGAAAATGCTCATACCTCTAAGGACGACGCGATGGCGGCAGAGCGGTTGCTTGCAGCGATGGCTCAGCAGTATCCGCAAATTATTGTAGATGCTCAGTCTTTGCACGAAGAACAAATAGGTTGGGCACGCGCTCAGGCTGCTGAATTTCAGGATTATCTGCAGCGCCAGGGAAAGAACGAAGTTATCGATGGTTCATGGCCTGTGCGTACTGCTAGGTGAGTAACATCGCGTTTACACGCGACCTGCTTCTGCTCAATGGATGCCACCATTGAATCGATTCTGATTCCATTCGAGAGGGATTATTGTGGCTGATTCGTCTATGGTTCCGCCCACCAATAGCATCTATCTAGGGTCCACCCGCTCCCAGCACGAGCATCTCGTGGCCCAATCAGGTGTTGTGCTGAAACTCGGGTTGCTCCTGTTGAAGTCTGGAGCGAGCGCCTATCGGGTCAAAGCATCCATGGCACGGCTAGCTCGTGCGGTGGGTTTGGAAGAGCATCATTCGCAGGTCTCTTTTACCGAAATTACTACTACTGCGTACTCTACCGGCAATTTTCGCACTGAAATTGCTGAGCAACGAGTCATGGGCATTTCTGCCTATCGGATGGATTTACTCAGCGATTTTGTCTCAAATCTGCCCGAGAAAATTTCCCCTCAAGCAGCTTCCGCTGAGATTGATCGGATCGCCACGCTCCCCCATCTCTATTCAAAATTTTGGTTGGCATTGGCTGCAGCTTTCGCGTGTGCAGGCTTTGCTTTCCTTAATGGTGGTGGCTTGGTGGGGTGCCTTGTAGTTTTCGGTGCAGCTGGCATTGGTCAGTTGATTCGTACCCTTTTGATGCATCGCGAGGTCAATCATCTGGCGATTTGGTTTGTGTGTGGTGTAATTTCAGCAGGAATCTATAGCGGTACGATTGGTGTCCTTGCCTCAGCTTCACTGATTGCTCCGAACCATATGGTGGGCTTCATTTCTTCCATTCTTTTCTTAGTGCCAGGTTTTCCTTTGGTCACAGGTATGCTCGATCTTGCCCGCTTCGACTTTTCGGCGGCGATTTCACGGCTCACCTATGTTGCTCTATTGCTGGTGAGCGCATCCGCTGCAGTATGGATTCTGGCGTTCCTCTTCGAGCTCCCTTTGGACGTCGCCACCCCAGCGCCTATGACCCCTTGGATGCGTTATTCACTCCAAATGGTTGCTTCGTTTATTGCAGCCTATGGTTTCGCCATGCTCTTCTCAGCGCTCCCCTTTGCCTGTTTATGGGCAGGATTTATAGCGGCGCTAGTTAACCCAGCTCGTCTATTTCTCACCGAAGCTGGTTTGACGCCGCAGATTTCGGTTTTTCTGGCCGCGCTCGTCGCTGCTCTTCTGGCTGAACTCATCTCACCGCTCCATGGGCGGAAGTATTCCCGTATTTCGCTCTCAGTGCCTGCTGTCGTCACTATGGTACCGGGGGTGATGTTCTACCGTTCCATGGCGTATCTTTCTAACGGTAATCTCACGGATGCGATTTCCGGCATGGTTGATGTTTTTCTGATTTTCTTAGCTATTGGTAGTGGCTTAGTAATCTCACGTTTTGTCACCGATGAGAACTGGCTTTTCAACAGAGATCTTCAAAAAGTCCGCACGTATGATTCCCATGCTCATTTACGCTAATGATGCGGTGAGAAGACGACGCCCCGGCACTCTCTGGTGAGAATACCGGGGCATCGTTATAGAGAAAATAGTCTCTTACTATTGGTGTTAGGCGGTAGCCTGAGCTGCTGCCTCTGCGGCATCGGGAAGCGCAGCAATGATTCGATCCATCACAGCATCGGTATGAGCCGATGATAAGAACCACGCCTCGAAAGCGCTCGGCGGTAAGTAGACGCCCGCGTTTAGCATGGAGTGGAAGAACGGCGCATAGCGGAAAGTCTCAGAATTCTTGATATCCGCGTAGTTATGGACGCCGTTTTCAGCCGTACCGAAAGCCACCGAGAACAGATTTCCAGCAGTCTGAATCGAATAATTCAGCCCCTGGGCATCGAAGGCTTCGACAATCGCCTGCTGCAGTTGGCGGGATTTGGCATCGATGCTCTGATAAACCTCAGCGTCTGCCGCCTGCAAGGTAGCCAAACCTGCCGCCATCGAAATCGGATTACCCGAGAGCGTACCAGCCTGATACACCGGGCCGGTGGGAGCAAGATACTCCATGATTTTTCGTTTACCGCCCAACGCTGCGATGGGCATACCGCCGCCAATCACCTTTCCGAAGGTGAAAATATCGGGAACCCATCCGCCGTCGTCGGGTGATGCAAAGCCCCAATAGCCAGCCGAAGACACGCGAAAACCGGTCAATACCTCGTCGAAGACCATCAGCGCGCCATGCTCTTGGGTAATCTCCCGCAGTCCGCGGTTAAATCCCTCGGCAGGGGTAACTACACCCATGTTGCAAGGAGCTGCCTCGGTAATGACTGCGGCAATCTGCCCCTCGTGAGCGGCAAAAGCTGCGCGGACTGCATCCAAATCGTTATAGGGCAACACAATGGTTTCAGCCGCGGTAGCCTCCGTTACGCCTGCCGAACCGGGCATTGCCAAGGTAGCCACGCCCGAACCAGCCTCGGAGAGCAAGGAGTCAACATGCCCGTGGTAGCAGCCGGCAAACTTGATGATCTTATCCCTGCCGGTATAACCGCGTGCCAAGCGAATCGCCGTCATGGTAGCTTCCGTACCGGTAGAGACCATGCGAATCTGATCGATAGCGCCGGGCAGAACATCGTTCATGCGGGAAACTACCAGCTCAGCCAGACGAGTCTCAGATTCGGTAGACGCACCAAAAGAAAGACCGTGCTCCACGGCAGCATGAACCGCTTCAATAACGCGCGAATCCTTATGCCCTAACAAGCTCGGGCCCCAGCTCATTACCAGATCCACATAATTACGGCCATCAGCATCGGTCAGGTACGGCCCCTGTGCCTCCACCATGAAAGCAGGAGTACCGCCTACAGAGTTAAAGGCGCGAACAGGGGAATTCACGCCGCCGGGAATTACCTTTTGAGAGCGGGCAAATAATTCTTCAGAAACAGTCACAGGTCTAAATCCTTTTCGTTAGGTTTCTGGGGATAAGTCTAATGCGTAAGAAATCGAGATGGGGACAGTAAGGCTTCCTCCAGCGGAATAAACCAAGCAAACGTACGCCCGTTACTTCAACCAGCCAGCGACCTCGGTAGCGTAATAGGTCAAAATCATGTCCGCCCCGGCACGTTTGATGCCGCTCAGCGATTCGAGAACGATGCGCTCGCGATCCACCCAGCCGTTGGCAGATGCCGCCTCGATCATCGCGTACTCCCCCGAAACCTGGTAGGCAGCTACAGGAACTGGTGAGAAATCTGCTACCTCGCGCACGATATCTAGGTAAGCCATAGCAGGCTTGACCATCACAAAATCGGCGCCTTCTTCAATATCGAGCTGTGCTTCTAGAACGCCCTCGCGGCGGTTTGCCGGATCTTGCTGGTAGCTCTTGCGATCGCCGTCCAAGGATGAACCCACGGCATCGCGGAAGGGGCCAAAGAATGCTGAGGCGTATTTGGCGGAGTATGCCATGATGGCGACGTCGGTGAATCCGGCGTCGTCCAGTGCCTGACGGATGGCGGCGACCTGCCCGTCCATCATGCCCGAGGGGCTCACCATGTGGGCACCAGCTTTCGCTTGCGCTACCGCCATTTTGCAGTATGACTCTACCGAGGCATCATTATCCACTACCGTATTTCCAAATTGGTCGATGGTGAGCGGACCACAATGGCCATGAGAGGTAAATTCGTCGAGGCAGGTATCAGCCATAATCACGATGTCGTTGCCAAACTTGTGCCGGATAGCGGCAATTGCGCGGTTCAGGATTCCGTCTTCAGCCCAGGCAACGGAGCCTTGATCGTCTTTATCTTCATCGAGAGGTACACCGAACAGGTCGATACAGGCGATACCCGCGTCGATAGCGCGACTCACCTCGTCTAAGACCGAGTCAAGAGTGTGCTGATACTGCCCGGGCATAGATGCAATTTCCTGGGGTGACTCGATGCCGTCTCGAACGAAAAGCACCTGAATAAGGTTGCGAGGGGTCAGCTCAGTTTGAGCGACTAGCGAGCGCATTGCGGCTGTGGTGCGCAGGCGGCGAGGGCGGAAGGGAAGTTCTAGGTTTTTCATGGTGTTCCTTTAACGAAAATTCTGTAGGAAGAAAGTTAGCGGGTCAGGTGTAGAAGGGTATCGCAGGCTGCGGTTGCAAGGTCTGAAGCAGCTGGGCTGGCAGGTACGGTGGCGGTCAGACCCAATTCGACAGCTTGGAGGGCGGTTGATTTTCCAATGGCAATGAGATGGGGGAAATTCTCTCGGCTACCCTGCGGCGAAGTCACCCATCCTTGATAAAACGCCCGGAGTAACGAGGGCGCTGTAGCAATCAGAATTCGCGCAGTGGAATTATCTGCCGAGGTACGTCCCTGAGCTACTTCTAAAGCCTGATTGAGCGAAAGCGGTTCGTACTCCCCGTAAGACTTTGAGCCCTGTACGAGCGCCGATTCAGCGGGAAAGTCCCGCATTTGATAGACGGTGGCGACATCAACCCGGTGTCCTAGCGCTTTCAGTCCTTCGCGAAGTGTTGGACGAGCGTTGGCACCCTGTACGCACAAAATACGTTGGTTCAAACCAGCAGATGCTGGCCACTGTTGAATCATGTGCTGAGCATCTTGGATATCGGGAATGAAATTCGCAGTAATGCCCAGTTTTTTTAGTTCAGCAGCAGTACCCTGTCCCACGGCGGCAATCAATGTTTCCGGGGGAAAGGGTAGAGCTTGAGAAGCTATCAGTTGTTCAAAGGCCCGTACTCCATTGCGACTGGTAAACGTGACCGCATCAAACTGCCCTTTCAAACTCTGGCGGAGCAACTCGCGGGCTACTTCCCGCGCATTCTGGGGGATAAGCTCTGCCTCGTGGAGAGGTACGCAGAGCAGCTCAATTGCGCCAGAAGGTGAAGACAACAGGGATTTCCCTACCCCCTCGAGGAGCTCATCAATGAGCTCCCCAGCGGCGGCAGGTGTTCTCGTCACAAAGATTTGTGCAGATGCAGTCATTAGAGGGTCAGATTTGCCAGGCGGGCGGCGCCCATGGAGAGAAGTTCATCAGCAAGTTTTTCTCCCAATGTTTTCGCGCCATCCGCCGATAGATCGGAAGTGGTTGCTTGGTGGCGTAGGGATTCAGAGCCGTCAGGGTTTGCTACCACTGCGTCTAGGACGAGTGTTTGCTCCTCTAACCGCGCAAAAGTTCCTACGGGAGCTGCGCATCCGGCTTCTAAACGTGCCAACAGAGCCCGCTCGGCGGTCACTGCCCAACGAGTAGGCGCATGGTCGACGGCGCGAATTGCCTCTGCCAGTTCAGTAGCTTTTTCGACGTCGCTCTCGCGCACCTCCAGCGCCAGAGCGCCTTGACCAGCGGCGGGGAGCATCTGAGTGGGATCAAGATAGTCGGTAACTGTCTCTTCAAAACCCAGACGGCGTAAACCTGAGGCCGCCAGAACCACCGCATCGCAGTCCCCGGCAGGTGTGCTTTGGTTTCCATAGGATTCGAATCCTGCCACGCGCGCCAACCGAGTACCCACATTGCCGCGAATATCTACAATCTCGATATCGGGTCGGAGCAAGCGCAATTGTGCTGCTCGGCGGGGAGATCCGGTTCCGATGCGGGCACCAGCGGGTAGTTTTTCTAAGGTCAACCCGTCGCGAGCAATCAGAGCATCACGGGGATCTTCTCGCTCCGGAATCCCCGCAACGACCAGTCCGGGGCAGGGAGCAGTGGGCAAATCTTTGAGAGAGTGCACCGCAAAGTCAACCGATCCGTCGAGCACGCGGGTACGGAGGGTTGCTGCGAATACTCCGGTACCACCCATCTGAGAGAGGGGGCCGGTCAACACATCGCCCTCGGTGCGAACGGTGCGTAGTTCCACCTCAAAGTTGCCGGCTGCAACGATTTGATCGGCTGCCATTCCCGATTGGGTGAGGGCAAGAGCAGAACCGCGCGTTCCTAGGATAAAGGTCATGAACGCGCTCCTTCTGCTTTATCTGCACCTGTATACGTAGCAATGGTGGGCTTCTGAACTTTTGCTCGTGCCGATACGCAACAGTCAGGGTTGCAGGTGTCAAACCATCCAGGGGTGCCGCAGGCACTGGTTCTCAATTCATCCAGCTCAGCGGGATTTTGCGAAGGGGCAGAAGATGCCACACGCTGGCCGATGAGTTGGCGCAACATTTCAACGTACTCGGGGTGGGTTCCGGGAGTCGGTGTCCGTGTTGCCACGAACCCCAGTTTCTCGCAGGTGTCCAGAGCCTCGGTGTCCAAGTCCCACTTGACTTCCATGTGGTCTGAGACGAATCCCAGCGGCACCAGAACCACGCCATCCACAGTGCCTTCTAGCGCTTCGAGGGCATCGTTCACATCGGGTTCAAGCCAGGGCATAGACGGCGGACCGGAACGAGACTGGTAGACCAGCTCCCATTCCACGTCTTTCAACAGCTCAGGATGTTTTTTCTCCACTCCGGCGAGCACCGCGCGAGCAGCCTGCAGATGTTTTTCAACGTAGGCGGAGCCACCTTCGTAGTCGACGCCGCGAGGTCCCGCTTCATTTGCCGCGCTGGTGGGTATCGAGTGGGTGCAGAACATAATGCGAATCTTGCCGTTGCCGGCAGCTTTCCGCTCTGCCTGCTCTAGCCGGGCGCGCACGTCCTGTAGTCCTTCGATGAGACCGTCTTCGAAAGGCGCGATGAAACCGGGGGCGTCAAAATACTGGCGTACCTTATCGATTTGTAGCTTTCCTTCGAGGCCCAGCTGCTCTAAGGCAATACCGTAATCCTCGCGGTATTGGCGGCACGATGAATATCCCGGGTAAGCGCTGGTAGCCAGTACCAAGATTTTGCGCGCGCCCTTGTCGTAGGCCTCTTGAACTACGTCTTTGACGTAAGGCTCCCAGTTTCGATTTGCCCAGGTTATGGGCACATCGGGACCTTTTTCAGCGAGTGCCGTTTGTAGGGCTGCCAGGAGCGCACGGTTCTGCTCGTTAATCGGCGAGACTCCCCCGTTGGCGCGGTAGTGAGTGGCTACCTCTTCTAGACGCTCGTCGGGGATTCCTCGCCCTGCGGTGACGTTGCGCAGAAAGGGGATAACGTCCTCTTGGCCTTCAGGGCCGCCGAAGGAGGAAAGAATAACGAGGTCGTAATCCCGCGGTGCCTCAGAGCGCACACGGGTAAGGTTCTCTTCCCCATGGAACACCTCCAGGTTCTGCTCATTCAGAACGGCTGGCCCGTTGGTTGCAGTGTTCTGGGGGTCTGTCCGATTCGGAATAATGTCGGTGGGAAGTTGAGTCATTTAAGCAAGTACTCCTGCCACTTCACTGGCTTCAATGCGGCGACCAGTGTAGAACGGGATTTCTTCGCGGATGTAGTGGCGTGCCTCTGTGTTGCGGAATGAACGCATCAGGTCTACCAGCAGAACCAGTTCAGGGGATTCGAGGGCAATGAGCCATTCGTAGTCATTGAGTCCGAACGTTGCGATGGTGTTGGGGAGAACTTCGCGGAAGTCTACGCCCTTCATGCCGTGATTCTTCATGATGTCGCGGCGCTTTTCGGGGTTGATGGTGTACCAGTCGTAGGAGCGAACGAAGGGGTAGACGCAAATCCAACGCTCTGGGGCAATACCCTTGGCGAAGGATGGGGTGTGGTTGTTAGAGAATTCTGCATCGCGGTGTACGCCCATGGTCGACCAGACGATTTTGGTGCCGGAGAATGCAACGGTTCGGCGGATATCTCGGATAGCTGCCTGAAGGTCTTCGGGGGTTGCGCCGTGAACCCAGACCATGACGTCGGCGTCGTTGCGCATCGCTGAGACATCGTAGAATCCGCGTACGGTGACGCCGTTGGATTCAAGGCGTGCTACAACCTTGTTCAATTCTTCGGTGGCAGCTTCAGAGGATGCGTTGTCCGCAGGCTGGGTGTCACGGGCAAAAACGGTGTGAATGGAATAGTGGAACTGGTCATCGAGCTCGGCGGTTTCGCCGGGTCGCTGACCCTGAATCTTTCCGTGGGCATCTTTAGCGGTGGGCATGGATGCGCCGTGACCGTGGCTGTATGCGTGTGCTTTTTCCTGCTGTGACATGGTGTTCTTCCTTTTCTGCGTCCCAGTTTGTGTTGAGCTGGCACGCGGCTTCTGTCTGGAAAATAAAATCTTTAGTCGGCTGATGTTGCGTCAATAAATTCGTGCATGGTGCGGCGGGTATCTGCGGTGACGGCGGCTAGCCCGTTGCCTGATAACCAGGCGCCCACTGCGGTAACGCCTTCTAGATCCTGCAGTGAGTTGCGAAACTGCTGTACTTTTTCGCGGTGTCCGGGGCGCATGGTGGGCAAAGAGCCCTTCCATCGCACTACGTCAGCCCCCAGTAAATTGCCCCGGGTGATGCTGACGCCCAGTAGCTTGCCTGCATCGTGCATTGCCAGAGTGATGAGCTGGTCATCATAGAGGGAAACTTCGCGCAAAGGTCCGTGGTCGTTGCCTCGTCCGTAAGACAGACGCACGACGTGTTTGCCCGGACCCATTTCCTCTGCAATCCACTTCCACTTGGCAGTGGCATGGGTTAGCGCTTTGGCGCGTACGGTGGCTACCTGATCGCTGACTAGCAGACCGGTGCCGCGGGGGCGAGAATCCAATTCTGGCTGCTCAATGGCGAGGGTAACCAGAGCAATTTCGTGCCCTGCTTTGACCTGGGGAATGGTGGAAGCATCCAAATGGGATCCCAGGATTCGCAAGGTAGTGGGTCCATCGGTTGCCATCACTAAGTATTTGCCGTGAACCGGTGCAACGCGCTCCCCCAGCTGGGGTGCCCTTTGCAGCAGGGTCCAACCGCCTCGATCGGGGTCACGGTCAACGGCGATGGCATCGTAGCCGGTGAGGATACGCACACGGCGGCGCAAAACATCACGCACCAAAGCCTCAGAGAGCTGGTTCATACCTCCTACTAGGCCAGCAACCTGGGATCCAGCCGGAGAGGCAGCACGCAATGATGCCGAAGCGGCGGCAAGCGAACCTCGCTGGGCGAGCGCTGCCCGCAGACCGGGGATAACGCTTTCAATTTCGACTTCATCGGGATGGGTCGATTGGACGCCGGTGGTTACCGGCGCAACGAGTCGGTCGACAACCTGCTGGCCCATACGCTTGCGAACAAGTTCACCCAGAGTCTTAGCGTTGGCGCCCACAGACGCAGGGAGTAGCTTATCCATCTTGGCTCGTCGAAGACCAGCTGATGAAAGAATTTCCCGGATTGAAGGATCGCTCAAATCGCCAGGAATACCCAGAATTCCCGTACGAGGAGCCGGGTGGGCGCCGTCTTGCAAGTACAGCCATGAGCCGCCGTCATAAGGTGAGCAAATCTTATCTTCAATGCCCAATTCGGTGAGCAGTTCCGCAACATCAGAGGTGCGGGTAGCAAACGATTCAGCCCCCGAATCGAGCACGTGCCCATCTACCTCGTGTGCGCCTACAGCACCACCGAGATGAGAGCGCTTTTCAACGAGAGTAACGCGCAGCCCCTTCATCGCTAGTTCACGGGCAGCGAGCAAACCGGAGATGCCGCCACCTACCACCACCGCAGATTCGCGGTGAGTTCGTCGGGAGTCCATAGCCATTATTGTTCAAGAATGCTTTCTACTCGTGCTGGGTAGTTTGGGTGTGAATATACTCCACCAGGCGGGTCAGGACGGCGGGGTCGGTGCTCGGGGGTACGCCGTGACCCAGATTTACCACGTGGGTGGGTGCGCTGTTGCCAGCTGCTAGTACCTGATCGGTGTGCTCGCGCAGAGCGTCCCAACCCGATGCCAGCAAGGCAGGGTCGATATTTCCTTGCAGTGGAATCCCTCCGCCCAAGCGCTGCTCAGCTTCGGTCAGGGATAGGCGGTAGTCCACTCCAACGACGTCAGCGCCAGCCTCGTGCATAGCGCCGAGTAACTCAGCAGTACCCGTGCCAAAGTGGATACGTGGGACACCGAATTCTTCAACCATTGCCAAAGCATCCGCAGAGTGTTTCTGAACGAAACGCCGATAATCCGCTTCAGATAGTGAACCTGCCCAAGAGTCAAAGAGCTGCACCGCAGACGCGCCGGCTTCTATCTGAGCGCGAAGGAACTGGCCTGAGGTGCGTGCCGCCCACTGCCCCAGGGCTTCCCATGCTTCGGGTTCAGCGTGCATCATGGTTCGCGGGCGCAGGTGGTCGCGGGAGGGTCCACCTTCCACCATATAAGCGGCAACGGTGAAAGGAGCCCCAGCAAAGCCAATCAGTGGGGTATCTCCTAGTTCTTTGACGGTCAGCTCAACAGCTTCGCGAATAGGATCCAACGCAGAGTCTTCAAGTTCGGGAAGGTTCTTGATCTCTTCCAACGTGCGAACCGGAGTATCGAGTACCGGACCGCGCCCGGTCACAATATCAACGCCAACCCCGGCGAGTTTCATAGGAATCACGATGTCAGAAAAGAAGATGCCCGCATCCACGTTGTGTCGTCGCACAGGTTGGAGGGTAATTTCAGCTGCCAACGAAGGAGTCAGGCAAGCATCCAGCATCGGGACACCTTCGCGAACCTTTAAATATTCAGGAAGTGAACGCCCAGCCTGACGCATGAACCACACGGGACGATGCACGCTCTGCCGCCCGGTCAGTGCTCTCATCATTGGAGAGTCAGCGGTTCCACCCGCTCGCAAGGGGTGATGGGCAGGCAGGTGCTTCAGCTGCTCGTCGGTGAGCAAGTTACGCTGGCGAAGTGATGAAGTCATATGTTCTATTGTGCCAATAAATTCTGGGTGTTTTGTCTACACTCTGTCATTTATTTGTGCTCGGCACGGTAAGGAGCGCGAATTCCCCGCTGAGTCCAACCCATTCGGGGTATCTCATTCATGAGTTTGACCTCAGCTATTCGCCAAGGTAGCTCAGACATGTTTATGATATTGAAGTCGTGACTATTTTTTCTCTCGTAGCATCTCACAAAACTGTCGATTTGAGCACCGTGGCACATCTAGCCAACGGTGCTAGTTCACTTGATGCCTCAGAACTCGATGTAGAAACCCGAGGTTTAGTGGTTCTCTCTACCTGCAATCGCCTAGAAATCTACGGGGAAACAGCTCAGGATACTGTGGCGACGGACCAAAAAGCAGAACAAGATGTCGCCGAAGTAGCCACCGCGATTTTTGAAGAACTCTCAGCGCTATCGTCCTTAGATTATTCGACCGTTGAATCAAGTTTTGATGTCTTTTTCAACGACGCTGTAGCTCACCATCTCTTCACCGTTGCCTCAGGTCTTGAATCCGCAGTTGTGGGAGAACGAGAAATCACCGGCCAAGTTCGCCGCGCCATCACTGCCGCTCAAGAAGAGGGCAAAGCCTCTGGAAATCTTGTGCGGCTTTTTGACAACGCAGCCAATACTGCCCGACGAGTAGGACAGCAAACACTCTTGGGCGCTCGCGGACGCTCGGTGGTCTCTGTTGCTTTGGACCTTGCCGACGACGTCGCCGAGAAAACGTGGAAAGACCGATCGGCTTTGGTTTTTGGTACGGGTGCCTATGCAGGTGCCACCGTTGCAGCCTTGCGAGATAGAGGTTGCCAGAATATTACGGTATATTCCTTCACCGGCCGTGCAGCTACTTTTGCCCACAAGCGTGGGGTAAAAGCGATTGACGGCGCTTCTTTGCCTCAGGCGCTGGCTAGTGCAGATGTCATTATCGGGTGTTCGGGTAGCTCTGATCCGCTCAGTGCCGATGAAATTCCTGCGGGAAAGCGGGTTATCCTCGATCTTGCCCTCACTCGCGATTTCGCCCCCGAGGTAGCCGACCTCCCAGATACAGAACTCATTACTTTAGAGTCTGTGCGCTTGGCAGCCCCTGAAGAAATGGATAGTTCCGTACAGCTTGCCCACACAATAGTGGACAATGCTGTTGAGGAATTCCGCATTAAACAAAAGGCGCGCACTGTAGATGCTGCTATTGTTGCTCTTCGAGAGCACACCATGTCCATTCTCGACTCCGAGTTAGAGAAAGTTCGTGGACACTTTGGGTGTGGAGGAGCTGCTGATCAGGTCGAATTCGCAATGCGTCGCATGGTCAAATCCCTTTTACACACTCCTACGGTCAGAGCACGTTCGCTAGCCCAAGAAGGCAGAGAATCCGAATATATTGCGGGTCTCGAAGCACTTTACGGCATTGAAGTTTCGCAGTCTCAAGAAAAAGTCGTCCGAGATATCCCTCAGGCAGATGCGTCTTAGAGTATGGCATTCATCAATCTCACACGTAGATAATTTCGCACCTTAGATACGTCAGGACACACACTTGAGCGCACATTTCGAGAATCAGTCCGAGCCCACTGCCCTCAGCGGACTCTCCGCAGAACAGGCAACCGGTGGCATTCGCCTTCCTAAAAAATTACGACGTCAGCAGTTAGTTTTTTCAGCCCTTCGAGTTTTTTCCTCCCAGGGTTATCACGTCACGACCATGAACCACATTGCGTCGGCAGCAGACGTCACCAAGCCAGTTCTTTATCAGCACTTCAAATCAAAGCGCGATCTTTATCTTGCCGTTCTCGATGAGCAAATTGATGATCTCATCAAGCGCATTGTTGAGCCTCTCTACCGCACAGAAAATAATCGTAGCCGCGTAGAGGGTGCCCTCAGCGCTTTCTTTGAGTTCATCCGCACCAATCCCCAGGGCTACAGGCTCATTTTTGAGTCTGATATTCAAAGTGACCTTGCAGTTCAAGAATGCTTGGACAAGCTCTACACCTCTATCGCGGGGCATATCGCTGGCATTCTTGGTCCCAACGCCGGTCTGCCCGTCAAAGAAGCAGTCCTGCTGGCACGAACGCTTACAGGCATGGTTATTTCTGCCACGCAACACGCAATTAGCCAAGGTGCATCCACCGATGAGCTCGCTCAGGTGGAGCAACTGGTGTTCCGCTTAGCGTGGGGCGGCATTTCTATTATTGACGAAGATTGGGAATAATCGAGATCTCAAAATTTGCTCTGAGTGATATTCGAAAAATCACAGGGGCGCTCCCCCTAGACTAAATTCAACGCAAATATTTTTCGTTGAAGGAAACGGAGTAAAAGTGGAAATCAAAATTGGCGTTCAGCATGTCCAACGCGAAATCGTTATTGAGACCGAAGAGTCAACGAATGACATCAAGGCAAAGGTATCCCAGGCTTTGCAGGATAAGTCAGTTCTAGAGCTAGAAAATACTAAGGGTGCTATCACTTTGATTCCTGCCGAGCAGATTGGTTACATCGAGCTCGGCGCAGAGACCAAGCCTCGTATTGGCTTTGGATTTTCCGAATAAGAATTAATAAAACCCTGATGAAGCAGTGAGAGCGTGTTGCCGCTCTCACTGCTTCATTTTTCAATTTGCTACTATGAGAAGTGTTATCTGGTTGCCCGGTCGTTGGACGGCATATACCATTTTGAGACTCTCCCCGTTGAGAGCGTACTTTTTACGATCGGCTTCCCCACTCGCGTCCTGTCTATCCCGGTTCTAAAACTGGCGGATTTCAGACAGTAGATGCACCTATATTTTCAAGGAAACCTTCGTTGACTGAAGAAATTAAGACTTTTGCCGATTACGGCTTACGAGAAGATATCTGCGAGGCACTAGCCGAACGCGGTATCCTTTCTCCTTTCCCTATCCAGGCACTCACCCTTCCCGTAGCTCTTGGCGGCCATGACATTATCGGCCAGGCGAAAACCGGTACAGGTAAGACCCTCGGTTTTGGTTTGCCAGCTATTCAGCGAGTGGTTGGCCGAGATGACGCCGGTTGGTCCCACCTCAAATCCCCCGGTGCGCCTCAGGCACTCATCGTGGTCCCTACCCGCGAGCTTGCTATTCAGGTGGGTTCTGACCTTGAAGCTGCGGCTAAGAAACGCAACGCTCGTACAGTCACCCTGTACGGCGGTGTGCCTTACGAATCGCAGGTTAAGGTTCTGGATGAGGGCGTCGAGTTGGTAGTGGGCACCCCCGGTCGCCTGATCGATTTGCAGCGCCAAAAGAAGCTGAATCTTTCGCAGGTCAAGATTGTAGTTCTTGACGAAGCCGATGAAATGTTGGACTTAGGCTTCTTGCCCGATGTTGAAAAACTCCTGGCTGCCCTGCCCGAAGTTCGCCAGACTATGCTGTTCTCAGCCACTATGCCCGGCCCCGTAGTAACTATGGCTCGCCGCTACATGACCAAGCCTATGCATATTCAGGCGTCGTCTCCGGACGATGAGTCTATTACTAAGGCATCCATCCGCCAGGTGATTTACCGTGCGCACCCGCTGGATAAGGACGAGCTGGTCGGCCGCATCCTCCGTGCGAACGGTCGCGGTCGCACCATCATTTTCTGTAAGACCAAGCGATCGGCCGCGAAACTTGCCGACGAACTTAACACCCGCGGATTCGCCGCCGGCGCCCTTCACGGTGACTTGAACCAGGGAGCGCGCGAACAGGCTCTTCAGGCATTCCGTGATGACCGCGTTGATGTTCTCGTGGCAACCGACGTCGCCGCTCGCGGTATCGACGTTGATGACGTCACACACGTCATCAACTTCCAGTGCCCCGAAGACGAGAAGACCTACCTGCACCGTGTGGGTCGCACCGGACGCGCGGCGAACAATGGTACCGCAGTCACCCTGGTGGATTGGGAAGATGTCCCTCGCTGGTCGCTCATCAACAAAGCACTGGAGCTGGGCGTTCCTGAGCCCGTAGAGACTTACTCATCCTCCGATCATCTGTTTACTGACCTCGATATTCCTGAGGGCGTCAAGGGCAATTTGCCCCGCGACGAACAGACGAAAGAAGGCCTCTCTCAGAACCACTCAGCCGGAGTTCGGAGTAATAATCGCCGCAACGAGCGCGTTGGTTCTCGCCAAGGCAACGGCAGGAACCGTAACCGCTCGGAGCGCGGTGGCGCTCGCCGCCGCGACGGCGAGCAATCCGCACAGAACGAGAAGTCCAATAATCGCCGTCCTCAGCGCCGGCGCGCTGATGGGGATTCCGCGCAGAAAACGGCAGACTCTCGTGAAAAATCGGTAGAGAAGTCTTCAGATGGCACGCGCCGTCGTCGACGTCGCCGCAAGCCCGCGGATAACAAGGGCGAGTAAGTAGTTCTTGGCGGGGAAGGAGCAGGTGATTTCACCGGTTCCTTCCCCTTTCTATCTACTGGGTGAAAAGGTGGAAAGTTTCCGGATGCGTTGAACCGTGTGCCGATCGGTGGTGTTTTCACCCAGACGGTTTGGCTTGCCAGCACCGTGATAATCAGATGACCCGGTTACCAACAAGTCATGCTCGAACGCTATGCTATGTAACCATTTCTGGTCTTCAAGTGAATTATCGCGGTGATGAACTTCTAGCCCGGCAAGTCCCGCATCAATCATTTCTTCGATGAGCTCTGCAGAGGCAATGCGGCCTCGACTACGAGCGCGCGGATGCGCCATAACCGGTACTCCCCCGGCGGCACGTACCAGCCGTACGGCTTCAACCGGATTCACTGCATAGTGCGACACATAGTAGCGCGATTGTGGGGTGAGGATGGAAGCGAAGGCTTCTGAGCGGTTCTCCACAGCACCGGCTGCCACGAGAGCATCAGCTATGTGGGGTCTGCCTACAGTGGCTCCCTCACCCGTTTGTTCCATGACGTCGTCCCAATCGATAGGATAGTCTTCGCTCAGAAGAGTCACCATCCGCTGGGCACGGTGAATGCGGGATTCGCGGGCACGAGCAATTTCCTGCAAGAGTGGCTGATAGGTGGGATCATGCAAGTAGCTGAGCAGGTGAATGCTCACGCCATGCCCCGCACAGGAAATTTCCATTCCCGCCACAAAATCTAGTCCTAGTTTTTGAGCGGTTTGATCTGCTTCAGACCAGCCAGCTGTGGTGTCATGGTCGGTCAGCGCAAAGCCGTCTAGACCTGTTTCAGCAATTTCCTGAACCAGATCTTTGACCGACTGAGTACCGTCTGAAATTTTTGAATGCACATGCAGGTCATAACCCATGCCTCTATCTTAGGTCGCTTGCACCCATAGCCAGAAGTGAACCGGAGATGATAAGCGTTACCTGCCGTATTAGAGTTAAAACCATGAATACTTCTGAGAACAATTTTGAAATAGATGATCAGCCGCTGGAAGAGCGTGTTAATAATCGCTCGCAGCCTCCTAAATCCCATGCTTTTACTGAGTTTATTAGTTCTAACTGGGCACCGAGCAACCAGCAGATTCCCAATCGTGCTGAGGTAGCCGATTTTGCTGCAAAGCGCCGTCGGGCTATTTCATTGAAGTTCCCCGGTGAGCGTTTGGTATTGCCTGCGGGGCCTTTGAAAGTTCGCTCTAACGATACGGATTACCGCTTCCGCCCCCATTCTGCTTTTGCACATCAGACGGGGTTAGGTACCGACCATGAGCCCGACGCAGTGCTGATTTTTGAGCCTGTAGAAGAAGGCGATGGGGATAATGGTTCGAATCATGAGGTGACTCTTTACTTCCGTCCTTTGGCGGGGCGAGATACCGAGCAGTTCTATTCGGATCCTCGATACGGTGAATTTTGGATTGGCCCCCGCCCCACCCTTGCTGAAATTGAAGCTGAGTACGGTGTGAAGTGTAAAGATCTTTCCGAGCTCGAAGTTGCTATCACCAAGAATGCCGGAAATAAAGCGCTCGGTGGTGTTCAGATTCGCCTGGTGCGCAATGTCGATTTGAACATCGACGCGCTGGTGGATACCTCGCGGTATAACACCGGCGTTGATTTGGAACAGGCAGATGCCACCGATGCTGTGTTGACCGAAGCGCTTTCCGAGGCTCGTTTGGTGAAGGACGCGGTAGAAATCGATAATCTGCGCCGTTCGGTAGCGTCTACCGTTGAAGGGTTCGAAAACGTTATTCGAGCTTTGCCTCGTGCGGTAGCGCACCGTCGTGGCGAACGCGTTATCGAAGGTGCTTTCTTCACGAAAGCCCGCGAAGAGGGCAACGACTTGGGTTATGACACCATTGCTGCCTGCGGTAACAATGCCACCGTACTGCACTGGATTCAGAACACCGGTGCAGTCGAAGAGGGCAAGCTAGTACTGTTGGACGCCGGTGTTGAGGACGATACGCTGTACACCGCTGATATCACCCGTACTTTCCCCGTCAACGGAAAATTTTCCGAAGTTCAGGCAAAGGCTTATCAGGCGGTGCTGGACGCTGCAGATGCGGCATTTAAGGCAGCAGTTCCTGGCAATAAATTCCGCGACGTCCATGCTGCAGCGATGAATGTTCTCGCCTCCCGCCTTGAGGACTGGGGGCTTCTGCCGGTCAGCGCCGAGGTCGCTCTTTCGGACGAGGGCGGGCAACACCGTCGTTGGATGCCGCACGGCACCAGCCACCATCTAGGGCTGGATGTGCACGACTGCGCGCAGGCGAAAAAAGACCTCTACTTGGATGGCACTATCGAAGCGGGTATGGTCTTCACTATCGAGCCCGGTCTGTACTTCAAAGAAGAAGATCTTTCCATTCCAGAAGAACTACGAGGTATCGGCATTCGATTGGAGGACGATGTCCTGATTACTGAAGCAGGCAATGAGAATCTTTCCGCTGCGTTGCCTCGTACGGTTGAAGAAATTGAGCAGTGGATGGCAGAGCTAGCTCAATAGAGCAATCTTGCGTCCGAAGACAAGAACAAGGCCCATCACCGCTCAGGTGATGGGCCTTGCTCATGAGTTCAGCAGATAACTGTTCTACAGTGTCTCTCAATCAAGAGAGGTCATAAGTTAGGACTTGCGGGAACCGTGGTGTTCCGAGGGCTCCTCTGGGGCAGATGAAGCAGGTGCGTTGCGTACGGAATCCTGAACCTCTTGAGAATCCTCTACCTTCAGACCGTATCGTTGAGGACTCTGCTCTTCTCGCACCTTTTCGATTCTCTGTTCAGAATCGTCCGGGCGCATTGGTTCGGTGCGCACCATCTTGGCGTACTCTTCGGGGTCGTCAATGCGTAGCCCAAATTTGCCGCCGGCGGGCGAGCCGTCCCTGTTATATTCGGGGCCAACAAAGGTGGTGGGATCTGCTTGTTCATGGGAGTGCCCCTGAACTACAGATGATGGTGTTCCCGATGCAGGGGTATTGGGGCGTGCTAGCTGCGGGCGGAAGTTCTGGGAACGGACGCCCAGTACTTCACGAGCCTGTGCCGCTACGCCGGGATTGCTCATCAGCGAAAAAGCTGTAGGAATCATTTGCTGGCGCATCTGGAAGGCGCCGTTCTTGTTCCCCCGAGAAAAAGAGAGAATGCCAAAAATCATCCAGATGGCAATGCCCAAGGGTACTGCGGAAGCAAGATGCGGCAAGACTGATGTGCCGGTCACCAATGCGGTCACCACGCCGATTAGAGCACCGAAGGTTGCACCGCTAAGCGCTGAGCTCAAAGCAATACGTGGATATGACAGCTTGCCTATAAAATATTCAACTTGTTTGAGGTCATGCCCCACCACAAAAAATGCCTGGGCAGGTAAGCCTGCGCTCGTCAGACGCCCCATCGCGGCATCCAGTTCTGCACGAGAAGTAAAGTTTTGCACCAGCTCACCGCGGGGAATTTTGCCGGCTTCTGGAATAACGGGTGTTATCTGTTGCTCATTCATGCACTTTATTTTTCCGTGTTTACCGCAAAGATTCCTAATAATTGCCCAAGGTATCGCAACAGGCGAAAAATTGAGTAAATTTTGACTCCTTGACAGGGAAATCTACTCGTTTATCTCACACTTTTCTCTGGGACTCCCGATTTGCCCTCAATATCCCCTAATCTTGAAAGGGTGAGTACTACACCGAACAAAATCTTTATTGCCCGTCTACTCGGCATGGACGTTTTTGACCCCCTGGGTGATCGTCTAGGACGATTACGCGATATTGTGGTGCTCAAACAGAGTTTTGGTGCCCTTTCCGCGTTGACAGGAACCGCTGGACAAAAGGGCAAAGAGCCCATCGTAGTGGGCATCGTGATTGAAGTCCTGGGTAAGAAACGAATTTTTGTACCTATGACCCGCGTAACGACTATTGAATCTTCGCAGATTATCTGTACCGGTTTGGTTAATCTCCGCCGGTTCGAACAGCGTGGATCCGAGGCACTGGTCGTTGCTGAAATTTTTGACCGCAAGGTACGACTGACCGACGGTTCAGGTGAAGCAATGGTTGAAGATGTTGCCATGGAGCAGCGCCGGAATGGTGACTGGTTCCTCTCCGAGCTCTTTGTCTCTCGCGCCCACGAAACCGGTGGTCTGCTGCGCCGTCGTAAAGATACTCTGATTGTGGACTGGAATGAAGCGATTCTCTCCACCGATTTAGAACCCCAGGCTGCGACCGCGTTCGTCGAAAACCATGCAAACGCCAATCCTGCGGACTTGGCAGATGCCATCCACGAGATGAACGACAAGCGCATGGTCGAAGTTGCCCATGAACTCCAAGATGAGCGCCTAGCAGACGTCTTGCAGGAACTTCCCGAAGATGACCAGGTGGAAATTCTTTCTCACCTCGATGTGGAACGCGCCGCCCAGGTTCTCGAGGAAATGGAACCGGATGACGCCGCCGACCTCCTCAACGAACTATCCGATGCTCAACGTGAAGAACTGCTGCACTTGATGGAACCAGAAGAAGCAGACGATGTCCGTCGTCTTCTGGAATATGAGGAGGGAACCGCAGGTTCGTTAATGAACCCTGTTCCAATTATTCTCTCCCCTGAAGCTACCGTTGCTGAGGCACTGGCGCATATCCGGCAGGAAGAAATTTCCCCCGCGATGGCAGCTGCCGTCTTGGTAGCCCGTCCCCCGTTGGAAACCCCCACTGGTAAATATCTAGGTATGGTTCATATGCAGCAGCTTCTTCGCTATCCGCCCAGCGAGCTGGTGGGAACACTTTTGGATTCCTCCATCGAACCGGTCTCCGATATGTCTTCTCTTGCGGAAATTTCCCGCATCCTCGCAACGTATGACCTCACCATCATACCCGTCGTCAACCAGCATGACCGATTAGTCGGTGCGATTACTATTGACGACGTGTTAGACGCTATCTTGCCCGAAGACTGGCGAACCTATGACGATGGAACTCCGATTCGAAAGGTAGGACGCCGTTTTGAGTGATAAGAACCGCGACCGTTCCTCCACCGATGAACACCTCTCCCAGCCCCAGGCAGCTCGTCGCAAGTTTGCCTTCTCGTCGAATCCCGATAGCTTTGGTCGCGCCACTGAATCTATTGCGCGATTCATGGGTACTCCCACCTTCTTGCTCTACATGACGGTCTTCTGCGGTCTCTGGCTGGGGTGGAATACCTTGGCACCTGAAGAGATGCAGTTTGACCCCCGTTCATTGAACTTCACTCTGCTCACGTTGATGCTTTCTTTGCAGGCATCCTATGCTGCCCCGCTGCTCCTTTTGGCGCAGAATAGGCAGGACGACCGCGACCGCGTGATTGCCTCACAGGACCGTAAGCGCGACCAAGAAAACCTGGAAGAGACCCAGTACCTCACCCGTGAAATTGCCGCTTTGCGCATTGCTTTGCGCGAGGTGGCCACCCGCGATTACGTACGTAGCGAATTGCGCGACATCATGGAAGAACTACAGAAAATTCAGGATAAGCAGAATCAGTTAGATCAGTATGTGCCGGAAGCACGAGATCCACTGACCGGTTCTGTAGCTATCGTGACTGAAGAATCGCGGAAGAAGAAAAAGGTTAAGGATGTCGATGAGAGCGAGCACGACTCCCCTAACCAATAGCCTATTTACCGCAGCAACCTAAGGATAATCCCGTGTTAGACGAAGCCCTGTTTCAAGCGCTGGCTGAAGTATATGACCCCGAGTTGCGCAAACCCATCACCGAATTGGGAATGGTCGAATCTGCGCAAGTTCAGGGTTCCTTAGCTCAGGTTTCAATCCTGCTGACCATAGAGGGGTGCCCGCTTCGCTCCACTATCGAGACAGAGGTACGCCAGGCTGCCCTGGGTGTAGATGGAATAGAGCAGGTAGAAGTCTCTGTGGGCTTTATGAGCCCCGAGCAACGCTCGGCATTGCGGTCTTCACTGGGTCATACTAAAACCAATCCTTTCGCTGCCAAAGAATCATTGACGCGCGTTTTTGCCGTCGTCTCGGGCAAAGGCGGGGTAGGTAAATCCTCCATGACCGCCAATCTTGCCGCTGCTTTTGCCGCGCAGGGGCTCAGCGTGGGTATTGTGGACGCCGATGTTCACGGCTTCTCGATTCCTGGTCTCATGGGTATTACTCAACCACCCACCCGTATGGACGATATGATTCTCCCGCCGGTCGTTGAGGTACCTTCGTCTGCCTCCCCCGTTTCAGACGGGACAGCAGAAACTCACGGGTTTGTGAAAGTTATTTCCATCGGCATGTTTATCGAAGGAAATCAGCCTGTAGCGTGGCGAGGCCCCATGCTCCACCGCGCATTAGAGCAGTTTCTCACCGACGTCCATTTTGGTGATTTGGATGTGTTGTTACTCGATCTTCCGCCCGGCACCGGAGATATTGCGATTTCGATGGCGCAACTTCTCCCTCATGCCGAGTTGCTTCTTGTTTCTACGCCTCAACATGCGGCAGTGGAAGTTGCAGAACGAGCCGGTACCCTCAGCTTGCAAACCGAACAAAAAGTTGCCGGTGTGATTGAAAATATGGCAGCTATGCGAATGCCAGATGGTTCGTTGCTAGAAATTTTTGGCTCGGGCGGCGGAGAACAACTCTCTGATCGACTCACCGACACATTGGGATACGAAGTGCCGCTTCTAGGTTCTATCCCCCTAGAAACCGACGTGCGAACCGGCGGCGATGAGGGAATGCCCATCGTCTGGGGCGCGCCAGAGACCGAAGCAGCGCAGACTATTTCCCATATTGCAGAAGAACTTGCCCACCGGGGCCGCGGGCTCGAAGGAAGACCCCTGCCCCTAAACTTTTCTTAGGTAGCGTCGGTATCAAAAGGCGCATAAGCGCCACGCGGTAGACGGCGAAGGTTCTGTTCAACCGGCTGGTTCAGCGCCATCTGCTCTTCAGCACGAGCTGCTCGCTCGGCGTCGTCCTCAGCTAATGCCTCACGCACAATCGTGCGAGGGTCGTACTGGCGAGGATCATACTGTTTCCAGTTGAAATCCCCCAGCGGATTTTCTCCCATGGTTTCTTTAAGGTCATCTCGCGCTTCAAACGCGATACCTCGAACCCATTTCACGCCTTCTTTAAGCTTCTGGGCGTATTCAGGCATGCGTTGAGGACCGATCACCACCAAAGCGAGGATGATCAGTATCAAAAATTCCATACCGTTGATACCTAACACATATGGAAGATTACCAGTAAAACCTGAAGAACACTGAAAATTTGAGGGGGTTCTATATGATGAACACAGCAGGGTTTTGTGGATGAGGTGGAACAAACAGTGTTTTCAAAGGACGAAATAAGACCTGACCGGAACAGCATTTGGGCTTTTATCGAGGAATTTCCCGAGGAGAGCTCAGATATTACGGACGCCCGGAAAGCCGCCCGAGAACTCGGAGTGCAACCGGTCAGCGCACATACGGCTGACTTGTTACGGGTTTTGGCGGCGTCTACCCACGCTCAAAATATCTTAGAGGTGGGAACCGGCACGGGGGTCTCTACTTTGGCATTGCTTCAGGGCATGGAACCGGGGTCTGCCATGACCACCTTAGATATTGATAATTCCCGCCTACAACGGGCCCGGTTAGCTATTCAGAATTCTTCACACGGCAGAAAACACCGAGTACGCACCATCTGTGGCGACGCCGCCGAAGTTCTACCCCGGCTCTCTCAAGGCTCCTACGATCTTGCTTTCGTAGATACATCCGTAGAATCTGCAGAGTATTCGGTACTTTCTTGTCTCTCACTCATCAAATCGGGTGGCTTACTCATCATGCACAATGCTCTCAACCAAGGGCTAGTAGCTCAACCTACCGCTCGGGATCCGCAGACCGTTGTGCACCGTCGTCTGCTTCAAGAAATCCAAGAATGCACTCACGATGTGTTCGTTTCGTTGGTTCACTCCAACCTGGGTTTGTATTTGGTCTACAAGCGCTAGCAAGTAATATTTCCCAATGTCCCCTGAGAATACTCAGGTTAGTGTAAGAATAAGTTTTATCGGTATAGGTAACCTTTCGTTAACTATCTGATGGAGCCTGCAGGCTCCTCTCCCCTAACACTCTTTCGCACTGAGGACTTTCGATGAAGAAAACTCTCCCCCTTCTTGCTCTTGCGCTGGTTTCTCTGACCGGTTGCGTCAATATCAACAACTCTGCTCCCGAGGAGTCAGCCTCAAGCTCTCGCAGCGCCTCCCCCAGTTCAACCGTCACAAGTTCGACAACGGCTGCGCCAGCGTCGTCGAGTAAAGCACCGGAATCGCCATCGAGCTCTCCCTCCGAGACGCCGGTTCATGCGATGCCTGAGAAGACGCAAAATGCCTCCAAAACATCTTTTGAAGGAACGACCGCAAAAGGAAATGATATTTCCTTCTATATGCTTCCTGCGTTCGACCAGGACACCATGAATGGAATGATGCGCAGCACTGGTCTGTCGGGCTCGTGGGCTTCACTGTGCTCGTCCTCTGCTACCCAGCAACAACTCACGGAAACCGCAGTGAACACCGTTTCATCCAGTGGTTCGGTACACACATGGATGTCCTTCAAATATGCGGCGCCTTATCTGGACGTCATGACCGAGTCCCAGAGCCAACTACTAGAGCAAAAACTGGTTGATGGCCCCGCCGAGGGCACAAACTTGACCTGTATACCGGTGATTACCCAACAAGTCTCAGCTTCATTGCAGGGGTATCCCTCCGCTACCGTGGGTCAGTATGTAGGTAGCCAAAATCTGGTTAATACCGTTGAAATCTATTAATACCTAGCACCTCGTTGCCCCATAAAAAGTGCCCTGCCGATTCTTCGGCAGGGCACTTTTTATGGCTGATTAGCTAAAATCTTCGAGGCACTTTTTCAGAGCTTCAATCTCATCGGTCGAAATTTCCAGGACGAGACGTCCACCGCCCTCAATAGGAATCTTCATGTTGATGCCACGTCCTTCGCGAACGATTTCAAGTGGCCCTTCGCCCGTGCGTGGTTTTTGTGCGGCCATACTCAATCTCCTTGTTATAAGTCCACGTTCGGGGAACCGAGTGGGATCAATTCTGTGATATGCCCCATGATAACCCGGAATAATCGTCAGATTTTGTACATCAGCTGGGAAAAATGTCGTTTTCTAGGCTTAGGGTGGATAGTCTCCGCCTGTGGGAAGCTGTTTCCAGTGCCAGAGCCAGCCAACCCACCCGAACTGAAGGGCGGCACCACCGAGCACCAAAAGCATCCGATACGCTCGATCAGCTGAAACCGCTACTGTCACCAGCGCTAGTGGGAACAGCGGTAACAGCATTCTAAAAAGCGAACTCTGCGGGTTAAGGAAAAGCACCAGATACGCCGCGTAGCACGCACACCACATGATGAGGACGGGGTGAAGAGTTCTGCGGATGAGACGGGAGCTGAGCAAGACGATAAAGCCAATGAGGAGAACAATGAAAAGTATTGGCCCTGCCGCCCCAAAATATTCGGTACTCTGCTTAAACCAGGGCGCCACTAAGTAAAGATCGCTACCCCGCCACGCTGTTTCGGTGGCCGTATAAGCATCTACTCGCCCCGTCCTGATCCAAGCGATAAGGGGCCAGAGCAAGGCAATCCCGCAGATTAACAGGGCAGAAATAAGCTGCGAAGCATGCTGAGCGAAGGACTTACTCCAACCCAGCGGCGCACCCGGTTGATCTGCGCCGGTGTGCATACCGCGGGCGTCGATAATCCACGCGATAAGCCAGAGCAGACCGGCTGTTGCTCCCAGAGGCACCCCTACAGGGCGAGAAAAACATGCAGGAATGGCGAGGAGCACTGCCCACCAGAATTTGCGATTCATCAGCGCTAAGAGTACCGCTGCCACGAACAATAGATTCAAAGATTCGGCGTAGGCGACCTGTAACACCGGGGAAATAGGGGCGAAAGAAAATACCGCTACTCCCCAAAGAGCCATAGATTCTACGCTGGACGGTTCGCTGAGAACCGCCGAGACACGCCCCTCTCTCAACGTGCGTAAAGAAGTCTCGAACAGACGATATATCAGGCACGCTGCTCCAAAGCCACTCACTAAGGAAACGGCGGCAGCAACTGGCGGATAGCTCACTCCCAAGAGATTCATCAGAGCAGAATTCACCAATGGATAGAGCGGGTAGAACGCCCACGGGTTCTCTGCAACGGCGCCGGTAGGAGTCAGTGGAAGATGAGTAGGATAGCCAGTCTCAGCAATCTTGCGATACCAGTCGGCATCCCAAATATTAACAAAGCTGAGGTAGTCCATGGGTTGGTCGCTCCACGGACTATATTTTTCCTGTTTTCCGACGACAGTAAAAAGCACCCAGCCAAAAACACGGCTGACGGCAAAGATAATGAGCACCTGCACATAAATATTGGCGCTGCGGAAGGACTTCTGATAGTTTTCCCATGCCATCATGACCCGCAGCGAAAGTGCATCTCTTTGTCTAAGCATGGTGGGGCTTTTCTTCCAGCTGACTTCGCAAACGAGTATTTTCCTCAGCCAGCAACGTCAGCGCCTGGTCTACTTCATCTGGCTTGTACCCGCGCCACGACGTCGAAAATCGTTGCCTCTTTACCTCAGCGACTGTAGGACGCGACGATAAAACCAAAGGCATTTCAAGATCAGACTCGGGAGCTATTCCATCATTCGATATATGATTCAACACATTTCGAGCAGGAAAAATCCGGTCAGAACCCAAGAGGGCAATACTCACCATCGTTAGCGCCAGAACTATAAAAGTTATGAAAACCAGTACATAATTCACCGATCAATTCCCTCACATTTTCTGCATTACCGTCATATCCTCACCACCATATTGCATGAAAATGAATATTTTCTTTGCGTTCTGTAACACAGTGGTAACGCAGTTCACTGTAAGGTGTTCCTTGTACTTATCACACACCGCGCCCATCATCGAATAACGATGCAGGGCACGGCTCACACATCCCTTAGGAGGAACCCTCGTGAATGAAGCGTTGGTTCAGCTGAAGTCCGTTAACAAACATTACGGATCTCTGCATGTACTCAAGGACATCAATCTGGAAGTAGGCAAGGGCGAAGTTATTATTCTGCTCGGTCCCTCAGGTTCCGGTAAATCTACTCTATGCCGCACTATCAACCGTCTCGAAACCATCGATTCCGGTTCGATTTCCATAGACGACAAAATACTCCCTGAAGAAGGCAAAGAACTCGCAAATTTGCGTGCCGAAGTGGGAATGGTTTTCCAGTCATTCAATCTCTTTGCCCATAAGTCCATTCTCGACAACGTGACGTTGGGGCCCCGTAAGGTTCGCGGGCTCTCAAAAGCCGAAGCTGAAGAAGAAGCAATGGCTTTGCTCCGCAAAGTGGGCGTGGATTCCCAGGCTCAGAAAATGCCCGCGCAGCTCTCCGGCGGTCAGCAACAGCGTGTAGCTATTGCACGCGCTCTCGCTATGCGTCCCAAGGTTATGCTCTTTGACGAGCCGACCTCCGCACTTGACCCCGAAATGGTCAACGAAGTGCTGGACACCATGGTCAACCTGGCACGCGAAGGCATGACCATGATTGTGGTGACCCATGAAATGGGCTTCGCCCGTCGTGCAGCAGACCGCATTGTCTTCCTTGCCAACGGCGAAATCGTTGAGCAGGCTACACCCGATGAGTTCTTCTCCAACCCCAAGTCAGACCGCGCCAAGGACTTCCTCGGCAAGATTCTCAACCACTAAGGAGTATCACATGGCTCTGATGAAGAATCTGAAGAAGAAAAGCCTGGCAGCTATGGCTCTGGCAGCTACAGCCACCTTGGCTTTTTCAGGATGTGCTTCTACCGATGATGCGGGCGATAAAATCCGCATTGGTATTAAGTACGATCAGCCAGGTTTGGGCTACCAGGACGGTAAGGATTACACCGGTTTCGACACCGACGTCGCCCGCTATGTAGCCAACGAGCTCGGTTACTCTGAAGATCGAATTGAATGGGTCGAAGCGCCTTCTGCTAACCGTGAGAACATGCTTTCAAACGGTCAGGTAGACATGATTTTTGCTACCTATTCCATCTCCAATACCCGTTTGAAGACCATCGACTTTGCCGGCCCCTACTTTGTAGCCGGTCAGGATTTGCTGGTGCAGAAGGACAACACCGACATCACCGGCCCCGATTCGCTCAATGGCAAAGACCTCTGCTCTGTCACCGGTTCAACTTCAGCCAAAAAGATTCAGGACAAGTTCGCCTCCAACGTGCAGCTCGTTCAACAGAATTCTTACTCTGACTGCGTGGTTGCTCTTAACGCTGGCATGGTTGATGCGGTGACCACCGACGACATCATCCTCGCCGGTCTGGGCGCTACCAAAGCGAACAAAGGCGAGCTCAAGCTCGTGGGTAATACCTTCACCACCGAAAAATACGGTGTGGGTCTGCCCAAGGGTTCTGATAAGTGCAAAGACATTAACTCCGCCATCAACAAAATGGTTGAAACCGGCGAATGGGAAAAAGCACTGGAAAAGAACGTCGGCGACTCCGGGTTCAAATTTAACAAAGAGCTCAACCCGCCCAAACTTGGCGATACCTGCGTTCAACCCACTGAAGACAAAAAATAAACAACAATACTTTTAGAATTGGAGGCTCCCGTGTCATTCGGCGAACAGCTCTCCACGCTCTTTGATACCTATAACGTGCTGGGCGCGTTCTGGGTGAATGTTCAGCTCACTTTCTGGGCAGCTATAGGTTCTTTCATCATTGGTTCGGTTCTTGCGCTTATGCGCATTTCTCCGGTGCCGTCGTTGCAGTTTATTGGCACCGCGTACGTGCATATTTTCCGCAACACCCCTCTGACCATTTTGATGACCATGGCAATTTTGGGCGTGTGGACTCAGTTCCAGCTTCAGCTGGTATCTGACTTCAAAGCAAACTTCTTTATCTACGCTGTGATTGTGTTGGCAATCTACCACGCAGCTTTCGTGTGTGAGGCAATCCGCTCGGGTATCAATACCGTACCGGTTGGTCAGGCGGAAGCAGCTCGTGCCATTGGACTAGGGTTCTTCCCTGCCGCACGTCATATCATTTTCCCCCAGGCGCTTCGTGGTTCAATTACCCCCTTGGGCAACACCCTGATCGCACTGGCAAAGAACACCACCGTAGCTACCGTGGCTTCGGTTGCTGAAGCATCGGGAATGATGAAATCAATGATCGAGTTCAACTCGGATCTCATCTTCGTCATCTTCTTGATTTTCGCCATGGGTTTCGTCGTCATTGTCGTGCCCATTGGTATTCTGACCACCTGGGCATCTCGTAAATTGGCGGTGAAACGATGAGTTCGTCTGTACTTTTTGACGCGCCCGGCCCCCGAGGCCGCGCCCTCACACGTACTTTCAATGTGATTGCCCTGATTCTTTTCTTGGCATTCATCGCTTACGTCTTGGTTATTATGCACCGCCAGGGCCAGCTAGAGGCTGAAAAATGGACGGCGCTTTTCACAGCCCGCGCTTGGGAGTATTACTTCATCCCAGGTCTGATTTCGACCCTCAAAGCAGCACTTCTTTCCGTCATTACCTCACTGATTTTTGGTATGGCATTTGGCTACATGCGCCTGTCGACTTCAGCACCCGTTCTGTGGTTTGCCACCGTGGTTGTTGAATTCTTCCGAGCAGTTCCAGTGCTGATAATGATGATTTTCTTCTGGCTGTTCTTGGGAAAGCTCGCGCTTTTCTCGCCCCAGCAGCTGCCGTTCATCGCCGTCGTTATTGGTCTAACCCTCTACAACGGCTCAGTGATTGCTGAGCTCTTGCGCTCTGGCGTGAAGCAGCTACCGAAGGGCCAGGGTGAGGCAGGTCTTGCTATCGGTTTGACCCCTGGCAAGGTTCTACGATCTATCCTGATGCCTCAGGCAATGGTGACCATGCTTCCTTCATTGGTCAGCCAGTTCGTGGTGATTCTGAAGGATACCGCTTTGGGTTACATCATCTCCTACCCCGAGCTGCTGGCTTCTGCCCGCCGCTTTGGTTCCGGTGAAGGTAACATTTTGCAGACCCTCGTGCTGGCAGCGGTCATGTTCATCGTTATCAACTTTGCGCTAACGATGCTCGCCACTTGGCTCTCGGGATTCCTCTCCTCACGCTCGTCAACCGGTGTGAAGAAGGCAGACGGCATCCCCGGCGAAATCGACAACCCGAATCCCGCAACCATTGCGATATTCAAGTTGCCTAAAAACTAAATAAGTAGGGACTTTTCCTCACCAAAATGCCCCGTGCAGATTTCTCTGCACGGGGCATCTTTGTAAGGAGTCTAGGCGGTGAGCCAGTTTTTCAACTGCTCGTAGGTTCGCTGAATATCTGAAGCTTTCACATGTTCATTATCGGAGTGGGCTAAAAGGGCATCTCCGGGGCCGAAGTTCACCGCAGAGATACCAATTTCTGAGAAGCGCGCCACGTCCGTCCACCCGTATTTAGGTTTGGGCTCTTGCCCCACCGATTCAATGAGCGACCGACTCATCGGTGCGTCCAGCCCCGGGCGTGCAGCAGAGGACTGATCTACAAAATCGAGGTCATACCCTGCGAATACTTCTTCAACGTGTGCAATCGCCTCATCTAACGTTTTGTTGGGTGCGAACCGGTAATTGATATGGACGGATGCCTCGTCGGGAATCACGTTTCCTGCTACCCCACCTGAGATTTCTACTGCGCTCAGTCCCTCGCGGAAGGCGAGCCCTTCGACGTCGTAGGTCTGCGGCTCATAGTTGGAAAGGCGAGTCAGAATATCAGCCAACTGGTGAATCGCGTTCTTACCTTTCCAAGCCCTGCCAGAGTGCGCCCGTAAGCCCTGGGTATGAATCCAAAAACGCATGGTGCCGTTGCACCCACCCTCGATGGTTCCGTCTGTGGGTTCTAGCAGGACGGCGAAATCCGCGTCAGTGAGCTTCTCTGCATGGTTGCGCATGAGCCTACCTAGCCCAGATAGTTCCGAAGACACTTCTTCATGGTCGTAGAATACGTAGGTGATGTCATAGGCAGAATCAGTCAGGTGGGCTGCTAAGGCTAGTTGAACCGCCACCCCGCCTTTCATATCGGTAGCTCCGCGCCCAAAGAGAACTCGCTCCCCTGCTTCTTCTTTCCATACTGAAGGAACGGTACCTTCAGAACCTTCTACAGCAGGCAGCGGCACGGTGTCGAGATGTCCGGCAAGTACCACGCGTTTATCTTTGCCGAAATCAGTACGAGCGATAATGGAATCGCCATCGCGGGTAATCTCCAAGTTTTCCAGGTTGGTCAGCGCATTTTCGACGATGTCTGCCAGCCGTTTTTCTTCGCCCGAAACGGAGTAAATATCGAGAAGATCAGCGGTCAGCTGCGCGACGTCCTGATGGATATCAAGCTCCGCAGGCCCGAATTTTTTGAATTGTTCAGCAGTGTATTCTTTGAGGCTCATAGAAAATACTTTACAGTTTTTGGTTTCTTCGCCATTGTTTAGTCTCACATCATGCGAAGGGAGTGCACGAATTTGAGCTTCCCCTTAAGCTGGTTCTATGACTGAAAATAATTCACGTCCCGCCTCTGGCTTGGGGCTTGCTACAGTAGTTGCCTCTGGCGAGAATGCTGGAACCGTACTGGACACTTGGTTTCCCAACCCTGTCTTGGGCGCGAAAGCTGATGAATCTGCTCGCGCTCAACTTGAAGAGCTAGTGGGTGAAGAAGCAGATCGCAATGTCCGCACCGAGGTTGTTTCGAAGACTATTGATTTGAATGCTGCTCCTGCAGATGCCTCGGATGCCTACCTACGTCTGCATCTCCTTTCCTGGTGTTTGGTGGAGCCAAACACTCTTAACCTGGACGGTCTTTTTGGCAAGCTCACCAATGTTGCCTGGACTAACTATGGCCCGGTTCTTGCCTCTGAGATCGACGCTCTACTTCCAGGGCTCCGCAAGCGTGGTCACGTTTCTATTTCACACGTGGACAAATTTCCCCGCATGATTGATTACGTTGTTCCTGGCGGGGTGCGAATTGGCGACGCCGACCGCGTGCGCTTGGGTGCCCACCTGGCGTCGGGCACCACCGTGATGCACGAGGGCTTCGTCAATTTCAATGCGGGAACCCGCGGCACCTCTATGGTGGAGGGGCGCATTTCCCAGGGCGTTATCGTGGGCGATGGCTCTGACGTCGGCGGTGGCGCATCCACTATGGGCACGCTGTCCGGTGGCGGTACAGAACGAGTTTCTATTGGTGAACGTTCCCTCATCGGCGCTGAAGCCGGCGTCGGAATCGCTATTGGTGACGACTGCGTGGTCGAAGCCGGTTTGTACATCACCGCTGGCACCCGCGTTAGCGTTTTACAGGAGGGGCAAGAACCTCGGGTAGTCAAGGCTCGCGCTCTTTCAGGTGTCTCAAATCTTCTGTTCCGTCGCAATTCAGAATCCGGTCGGGTTGAAGCTCTCCCCCGCGCCAACAACACGGTGGAACTCAACGACGCTCTGCACGCCAACTAATCAGGAAAAGACTTGTAGGACTTTCTGGGTTGAGCCGCTGATGATTTGTGGTGGATTGACCCGGTAAAGTGGTTCTCAAAACCATTTAAGGGAGAAATATGAAGATTATGGTTACCGGCGGTGCCGGATACATTGGTTCGCACACCGTTTTAGAGTTGCTCAATGCAGGGCATGAAGTTGTTGTCATGGACAACCTTGCTAACTCTTCTGAGGAATCGCTCCGCCGAGTCGCAGAGCTTACTGGTAAAGAGGCAAAGTTCCACAAGGTTGATTTGCTCGATGCGGAAGGCATGAAAGATCTCTTTGTTGAAGAGAAGCCCGAAGCGGTAATCCACTTCGCGGGTCTGAAAGCTGTCGGCGAATCCGCGTCCATGCCACTGTGGTACTACCGCACGAACGTCACCGGTACTCTGAACCTGCTGGCAGCGATGGAAGCCGCTGATTGCAAGTCCATCGTATTCTCATCCTCGGCAACCGTATACGGCGAGCCTGAAGAGATGCCTTTGACCGAGAAGATTAACATGGACGCGCAGTCCTGCTACGGTCGCACCAAAGAGCACATTGAAGACATCTTGCGTGACCTAGGCGCTTCAGATTCCTCGTGGAATATCGCGCTTCTGCGCTACTTCAACCCCGTGGGCGCACACGAATCAGGTCGTATTGGCGAGGACCCCTCGGGTATTCCTAACAACCTTGTGCCATTCATCGCTCAGGTTGCTGTAGGACGTCGCGAGTTCCTCAGTGTCTTCGGCAACGATTACCCCACGGTAGACGGCACCGGCGTCCGTGACTACATTCACGTAGTTGATCTTGCAGATGGCCATCTGAAAGCTTTGGATTTCATCGCGAAGAACGGTGGCTTGCACACCTGGAACCTGGGTACCGGCAACGGTTACTCGGTTCTAGAAGTTCTGCACGCTTTCGAAGAAGCCTGTGGCAAGGAGCTCCCCTATAAAATTGTGGAGCGCCGCCCCGGCGACGTCGCAGTTTCCTACGCTGATCCTTCTTCTGCTCTGGCAGATTTGGGCTGGTCCGCACAGCGTGACATCAAGACCATGGTTCGCGATCACTGGAACTGGCAGAAGAGCAACCCCAACGGTTACGAAGCCTAAAGGTTTTTAGAGCCAAACAAAAAGTACACTTTTAGCTCTATCCGTACAAGCTAACGCTTGTATTGATGAGCTAAAAGTGTACTTTTTTATTCGTTTTGAAGGCTATTTAGCACCCGGGTAGTGGCGCAGTCCTTCACCAATGTAAACCTGTCGGGGGCGTCCAATCTTGGTTTCAGGGTCCTGAATCATTTCGCGCCACTGAGCAATCCAGCCGGGCATTCGCCCCAGGGCGAAGAGAACAGTGAACATTTCTTCAGGGAAGCCCATCGCCTTGTAGATCATGCCGGTATAGAAGTCCACGTTGGGGTACAGCTTACGCTCGATGAAGTAATCATCCGCCAAAGCCTTTTCTTCAAGGCGGCGCGCGATGTCGAGTAGCTCGTTATTGCCACCCATCTGTTCCAGAACCTCATCAGCGGTCTTCTTAATGATGCGAGCGCGCGGATCGTAGTTCTTGTAGACGCGGTGGCCAAAACCCATCAGGCGGATGCCGTCTTCTTTGTTCTTGACCTTTTCCATAAACTGCTCAGGCTCAATTCCTTCAGCCTGAATCTTACGGAGCATGTTCAGAACAGCTTCGTTGGCACCACCGTGTAGGGGGCCATAGAGGGCGTTAATGCCCGCAGAGATTGAAGTGAAGATATTGGCGTGAGCCGAACCTACCAAGCGTACGGTGGATGCTGAGCAGTTCTGCTCGTGATCAGCGTGCAGAAGCAAGAGGGTATCGAGTGCCTTCGCCATCACAGGGTCAACTTCGTATTCCTCGGTGGGGAAACCGAAGCACATCTGCAACAGATTCTCTGCATAGTTAAGCTTGTTCTGGGGGTACATGAACGGCTCGCCCTTAGACTTCTTGAAAGCATAAGCGGCAAGGGTGGGTACCTTGGAGAGCAAGCGGAAAGTAGAGATTTCTACCTGGCGGTCATCAAAAGGATCCAGCGAGTCAGAATAGAAGGTCGACATAGCAGAGACTGATGCAGCCAGCACGGCCATGGGGTGCGCGTCGCGGGGGAAACCGTCGAAGAACGTCTTGAAATCCTCGTGCACCATAGTATGGCGGCGAATCATGGTTTCAAATTCTTCGTATTCTGATGCAGAGGGAAGGTTTCCGTAAATCAGCAGATATGCGGTTTCAACAAAGTTTGATTTCTCTGCCAGTTCGTCGATGGGGTAACCGCGGTAGCGCAGAATACCTTCATCGCCGTCGATGTAGGTGATTGCTGATTTTGCGTTGGCGGTGTTCATGAACCCGGGGTCGTAGGCAACGCGCCCGGTTTCTTTGAGCAAACCGGCGGCGTTAAACGCACCGTTGCCTTCCGTTGAGTCAATGTGCTCAAGGGTAAGTTTTTTCTCTCCGTAGGAGAGTTCAGCGTCTTTGGCGTTAGTCATAAAAATTTTCCTCCGTGTGTTGGAGCAAATATTTGCTCCGCTTACTGCGTTGAGCGCGCCACCGGGGTGGGTGCAAGATATGCAATAGGCGGAGTAAACAAATGATCTTGGTTATAGGTTACTCGGATTCATGTCCACGGTCACATCGATAAAGTGTTTCTGACATGATTTCACGCTGTTTGACCCAATATGAAGCGATTATTCGCTCAAACGCTGTGCTGCGGCGGTGATATCTGCATCACTTCCAGTGAGCGCAATACGTACGAATCCTTCGCCTTGCTCGCCGTAGAACACGCCGGGGCCAATCAATATGCCCTTTTCTGCGAAACGGTCAACGGTGCGCCAGGTGTCCTCTCCCGCCGTCGCCCAGAGGTAAAGCCCCGCTTCTGAGTGCTCAACTTTTAGACCAAATTTTTCCACTGCAGGTAGGAGAAGTTCGCGACGTCGTCGGTAGCGATCCTTCTGCTCCTGGACGTGCGTATCGTCAGAAAGTGCTGCTACCATTGCCGCTTGGATGGGTGCAGGAACAATCATTCCCGCGTGCTTACGAGAATTAATCAGATTAGGCATAATCGCGGGATCGCCCGCGATGAAAGCCGCTCGATAGCCTGCCAAATTAGACTGTTTGGAGAGCGAATAAACACTGAACAGGAGATCCTGAGTTCCGCCACTGATTTCCGGGTCAAGGATGGAAGGCACAGGCTTACCGCCCTGTTGCACATCCCATTCGCCCCAGCCTAGCTCGGCATAGCATTCATCCGATGCCACTACTGCGCCAAGTTCTCGCGCCTGGTCCACTAGATTTTTGAGGTCCTTGGTATGGCGCACAATACCGGTGGGGTTTGCCGGTGAATTGACCCAGATGAGTTTTACTCGCGAACGGGTTTCTTCATCTAAATCTTCCAGATGGTCCGCCGCTACATGGTCTGCCCCTGCCAGCTGAGCACCAATATCGTAGGTAGGGTAGGCAACGGTCGGTCGCATGACGACGTCGCCCTCCCCCAGCCCCAATAGGAAAGGCAACCATGCCACCAGTTCTTTGGAACCTACCGTAGGCATGACCTGCTCTACCGAAAGACCGGGCACGTTGCGTCGTCGAGCAAACCAATTCACAATTGCCTGACGAACTTCTACAGTACCCTGTGTAGTCGGATAGCCATGAGCATCAGTTGCAGCAGCTAATGCTTTACCAATCGTTTCAGGGGTGGGATCTACCGGCGTGCCAATGGACAGATTGACTAATCCATCAGGATGTTTTTCAGCCTTCGCTTTATAGGGGGCCATGCGGTTCCAGGGATAATCGGGTAAATCAAGGCCAAAGCTCATGGTGCAGTCCTTCTCTGAAGTCAATTTTTATGTTCTTCAGGCTAATTTATGCTTAAAGGCACAGTATCGCTGGAACACTGTGCCTTTAGTCAAAGCTTCCTTTAGGCAACTTGATTTTGTATAAAGTAACGAGAATGAGATTTTTTCAGCGCTTCCAAGGAAACAGCAGAGATGGAAACGACTTCAATTTTTTCATCGTTCTTCTCCCTCTCAAGCTTCACTCTTTCCCGGATTGCTTTCTCTCGACTTGGGAATTCTTTGAGGGTTCCAAGTGTCCCAAGGGTTCGATTATATGTAAGTACAAATGACGTCATTTTGACCGTTCCTTCTCCAGAGACTCCAAGAGCGCAACAGCCTGCTCGAACTCATCCAAGCACAAAACTTTTTTTCTGTTAATCTCTTCAAGTTTATTGTAGAGCATGTTTAGCTCGCAAGACTGAGGCGAATTATAAATTTTTTGTTGAAGACTAGTCGACTGTTGCTCTAATGAGAATACTTTTTTTGAAATTTCCAAAGATTGGTTCAGAATCTCAGCTTGAGGATGACTACTTTCAACGCCCTCATGATATCTGATACTTCGTCCTATCTTATCAGCCAGGAGCTCATAGATATTCGCCCAACGAGACTGCGACTCTGTACGGAATTGAAGCTCTGCTCTACCCGCAGGATAGGTGATATGCAGATGAATTGCCCTGTACCCCGCATGTTCTCCGTTAAGAAGATTTTTACGAACAACTGTCACTCCAGGTTCATCTAAGACCTCTTCGCTTGTTCGGGATAGCTCTTCCAGCTGAGTTAGGTTGCAATTAATCTGGCACCGCAAGCCCGCGATATCTTGGATTCGCGACAGTTTGGTTCTTTGTCTCCGCAGTTTTTCTTTAATGGAAATTTCAGTCTTCACTCTTGTAGATATCTCGACGCTTATATCTGAGCAACCCCGACTTTTCTCACCCTCAATAAATGAAGAGATGATGTTTTCAAGGATAAGATTTAATTCTTCAATGAATTTCTCTGAATGGACAAGAAAATCACCCCATAGGGAATCTTGATCTTCACTAAGCTGGTTATCAGCCCTCAGAGAATCTCCAATTCGATTAATATCCCCATTTGTCCATTCAGGTCGGTGAGATAAAAAATTCGAGGTACTCATTTACAAGCTCTCTAGATAGTGCCGCACAATGAAAACTCTGTAATTATGGTGAACACTAAGTTCTCAAATGAAACTTAGCTCTGATTCTGCTTGGGCAAAGCTGCAATCCAGTCGACATCTTTGCCGGTATTGCCCAGGCGAGCCGCGCCACCGGGCGAACCGAGATCGTCAAAGAAATCGACGTTTGCCTGAGTGTACTCTTCCCACTGCTCGGGAACGTCGTCCTCATAGTAAATTGCTTCTACGGGGCATACGGGTTCACACGCGCCGCAGTCTACGCATTCATCAGGGTGAATGTAGAGGGTGCGTTCACCCTCGTAGATGCAGTCAACGGGGCATTCCTCAACGCAAGCGCGGTCTTTGACATCAACGCAAGGCTGGGCAATAACGTAAGTCATGCGGTGGGCCTTTCTGGGCAAGTGAGCTACGCACGTAAAGAATCAGTGTGCGCTTTGAAACCTTATTCAATGGTAGCCCTGAACAACATCAGGTAAATAGTTTAGTGGTGTAGCTGACAGCAGAAAACCGGGGATGGGCTCAGCTTATCTGTGCGCTCGATACCGCAAACGGTTCACCCAGACGTTAGAAACGATAGTCGCGGCTAAAGAACCAAGCATCCACATAGTTCCCGCGACCCCCACCGGTACCGCCGGATTGACGAGCACCAAAATCGAATGGGGCTTGGCGAATGCAAAGAGGGCAACCACCAAGAAAGTAATAATCCCTACCAGCGAGCCAGCCCAGTTTCTTCCGGCGCGAAGGGAATTCCAAGTGGCCGCAGAGAACACCAAAATGAGTGCCACCAACGCGCCCCAGGGAATGTAAAAGGATTCATTAATGTACCAAATGGAAGCATGGTACATCGTCCCAATGAAACCTACGAGCAGCCCCAAAGCGATACCTGTCAGTACAGAATTCCCTACGCTGGGATGAATATCAGCGTTCCGACTGGAGAGAGGACCGTTACCGCCCAGCGAATTAAGTTCCATCGTGTGTTCTGGAACCTTGCTCTGTAAGAGGCGGTAGGTTTCCCGCGCAGAAATCTTTTGCGGTACAAGGTTGGAATACTGAAAAGTCTCATCATCCACCACAATGATTTGTGTACGATGCGCTTGCATAGCAGCACGTTTGCGCATCAGCGAACCCTGGATGACAGCCTGCTGGCGGGTATCTGCTGGATCAGCTTCGCCTTCCAGTCCCCAGACCAACAGTGGTTCGGCGTCCGAACCAGCTACCATTTCAAGCGCCTTTATGCTCGCCTCATAGGTCCGCAAATGATCGGGATGGCCGTAACCACCACCGTGATCGTAAGTCACCACTACGTGCGGGCGGCGTGCACGAATCACCGCAGCAATTCCTGACGCTTCTTCTTCTAGATTTAGCGCTGTCAAGCAGTCTCGGGCGGCGTCTGGGTTAGCGGCAGCGCGACCGTCAGCACCCCACACCATGCCCGAATCTCGGAAAAATTTCCGCCCGCCCGGAACAGCGGCGACGTCCTGCCCCAGAAAAAAGTGACGATCTACGCCGAGGGCAACGAGCGCCTGAGCCAGCTCTTGCGCGCGATACTCTCCCAGCGCTGCCCCAAAATCTGTGGTGCCCGGGTGCGCGGCTTCAAGATGTTTGAGGTCCTCAGGAATTACCTCACCCATCTCGCCACGCGTGAGAGTCAGCAAATCTACTTGAGCGCCCTCTTCAGCGAGTGCACCCATAGTGGCGCCGGTAGACGTCGATTCGTCATCCGGATGCGCGTGAATAAATAAGACGCGAGCATTCTGCGCATCTACTCCCGCAGGCAAAAGAGAATACACCGCGTGAGCAGCCACAAAATTACCCTGTTCAGGGTAATAAGGCTGATTCTCTGGAACCGCCGGCTGCTGCGGCGCTGACTGACTCGTCAAAAGATACTCCTGAAAGAAGACCAACATAAAACTCAGGGGACCACCTTACGGCAGTCCCCTGAAAGTTTACCGGCTCAAAGAGCCAGCTAAGTGATTAGGCGCGGTGACGGCGGCGGTACTCGCGCACGCGCTCGTTAGCGTCCAACGTAACCTTGCGGATACGGATAGCTTCGGGAGTAACCTCAACGCACTCGTCTTCACGAGCGAATTCTAGGGACTCTTCCAAAGTGAGCTTCTTGGGAGGAGTAAGGTTTTCGAAGTTATCTGCAGAAGCACTACGCATGTTAGTGAGCTTCTTTTCCTTGGTGATGTTAACTTCCATGTCATCTGCACGGGAGTTCTCGCCAACGATCATGCCTTCGTAAACCTCAGTCGTGGGTTCCACGAAGAACGAACCGCGTTCCTGCAGGTTAATCATGGCGTAAGGAGTCACAACACCGGCACGGTCAGCTACCAGTGAGCCGTTGGTGCGGTATTCGATGTCGCCTGCCCACGGCTCGTAGCCGATGGAGTAGGACGACGAGATGCCTGCGCCACGAGTATCAGTCAAGAACTGAGTGCGGAAACCAATCAGGCCACGAGCGGGCACATCAAATTCCATGCGAACCCAGCCGGTGCCATTGTTGGTCATACCGGACATGCGGCCCTTACGACCAGCAAGCAACTGAGTTACAGCGCCGAGGTACTCTTCGGGAACGTCAATAATGAGATGTTCCATAGGTTCGTGAATCTTGCCGTCAATAGTCTTGGTCACTACCTGAGGCTTACCTACGGTGAGCTCGAAGCCTTCACGGCGCATCTGCTCCACTAAAATAGCCAAAGCAAGTTCGCCACGACCCTGAACTTCCCAAGCGTCTGGGCGCTGGGTGGGAAGAACCTTCAGAGAAACGTTACCGATGAGTTCTTTGTCCAGGCGATCTTTCACCTGACGAGCGGTTACCTTCGCGCCCTTAACACGACCTGCAAGAGGTGAGGTGTTAATACCAATGGTCATAGAGATCGCGGGATCGTCCACAGTAATCAAAGGCAGCGGCTTGGGGTTCTCGGGGTCAGTCAAAGTTTCACCAATGGTGATGTCTTCGATACCCGCAACTGCCACGATTTCACCGGGGCCAGCTGATTCAGCAGGAACGCGCTCAAGTGCCTTGGTTGCCAGAAGTTCGGAGATACGAACGTTCTTGGTCTGACCGTCCTGGCGTACCCACGCTACGGTCTGGCCCTTGCGCAAGGTGCCGTTGAAAATACGCAGTAGCGCAAGACGACCGAGGAAGGGTGAGGAGTCAAGGTTAGTAACGTGCGCCTGCAAAACCTCATCGGGGTTATAAGTAGGAGCAGGAACGTGCTCAAGAATGGTCTGGAACAGAGGCTCCAGGTCATCATTATCGGGCAGGGCACCGTCAGCAGGCTGGTTTAAGGATGCTGCGCCAGCTTTACCTGATGCGTACACAACGGGAACGTCCAAGAGGGCGTCGACGTCAAGGTCGGGAACCTCATCTGCAAGGTCAGAGCCCAAGCCCAGAAGAAGGTCCATGGTCTCGCCAACGACTTCTTCAATACGAGCGTCGGGGCGGTCAACCTTGTTGACCACGAGGATAACGGGGAGTTTTGCTGCAAGTGCCTTACGGAGCACGAAGCGAGTCTGAGGAAGGGGGCCTTCCGATGCGTCAACAAGCAGAACGACGCCATCAACCATGGAAAGACCGCGCTCAACCTCGCCACCGAAGTCGGCGTGGCCGGGAGTATCGATCACGTTAATGGTGATTGCTTCACCATTGGCCGAGGGACCTTCATAGAACACTGTGGTGTTCTTTGCCAGGATGGTAATACCTTTTTCTTTTTCAAGGTCGCCCGAGTCCATGACACGATCTTCAACGTCTCCGTGAGTGGAGAAAGCGTTGGTCTGCTTTAGCATTGCGTCAACGATGGTGGTCTTACCGTGGTCAACGTGCGCCACGATTGCTACGTTGCGCAAATCGCTACGTGAAGCTGTGTTTTCTGACATGCGTATAAATCTCGCTTAAGTCTAGGGAGTGTTACTGCCCAATAACCCGGATTCTGTGCATAGGAAATGAGCACTCGCGGGTGAGGGCTTGCTAGCAACTATACGCGTTAGAACGCTAAAACAAGGTAATGCGGTGATGAACCTCCCAATAATTCTTTAACCTAGGAGATATAGCAAAGCGGTGCATCTCCTGCCACAACTGGCGATGAGATGCACCGCTTATTTGCGCTCTATAGCCTGACACAGCGGCGGCAAGCAATCCTTCTCGCATGGGTTCGCTAGCGCTCACTGATGCGATTCATGCCAGCCCCAGCCAGCTTGCCGCCCGCTGTGCCAAGCTAAGTCGCCACTTAAACAGCTACTTATCCCAGGGTCCGTTGCTTGCTGATTCAGAACCAGAAGAGTTTTCTTTCAGCTCTTGGATTGCAACGGTGTTTGCCTGCACCTGGAAAGCAACTTCGTCCACGGTGGAAGCAACTGCGGATTCAACCCGTTCATCGAGTTTTTCGTTGACGGCGAGGTTAACCTTTCGCTCGACCTTGGCGTCCACTGCTTCTTCAACTGCTTCATCCACTGCTGTTGCCAGACGGCGGTCCACACCGGAAGCAACCATCTCATCAACCTGTTCACCAAGATTATCGCGTAGCTCAAGAGCAATTTCTTCACGAGCATTACGACGCTGAGCGCGGATAAAGAGCTTGTGTTCAAAGCTCAGTGCCTTGTAGAGCGATACACACATCATCAGAATGACGAGGGAGAACGGGATTGCCGTCAAAATCGCTACCGTCTGGATAGCTGACAGGGAATCTGTGCCGCCTGCCCAGATCAGGGCGATTGCTGTAAAGGCAGCAACCAAGCACCAGAACACGCGAATCCATGTCTTGGGTTCGGGTGAACCGTTGGTGGAAATCATGCCCAGAACCAGCGCGCCAGAGTCAGCGGAGGTTACGAAGAATACGGTAATCAAAATTACCGCGCCGATGGTGAGGATGACGCCACCAGGCAGGTTGCCCAGCATATGGAAGAGGGCATTTTCAGCGGTTACGCTGCCGTCTTCGTTGCGCAAAGCCACATCGCCGAAGAGCTCCTGGTGAAGTGCAGTACCGCCCATCACAGCGAACCAGAAGAAGGAGGTAAACGCGGGAACAAGCAGTACGCCGACGACGAATTCACGGACCGAACGACCCTTAGAAACGCGCGCAATGAACATGCCTACGAAGGGCGACCATGAAATCCACCAGCCCCAGTAGAAGGTGGTCCAGGTTGCCTGGAATTTCTGACCTTCGTCCCCATACATTGCCAGGGTATCGAAGGTCATGTAAATAACGTTCTGGAAGTAGTGCCCCAGTGAACCGATGAATTCGCGGAGCAAGAAGATGGTGGGACCAACTGCTAGAACGAAAAGACAAACAATAGCTGCAAGAATCAAGTTGCCGTTGGAGAGCCATTTCATGCCCTTTTCAAGACCGGTTACCACCGAGAAAAGTGTGATGCCCATGAGAACCAAGATGATTCCGGTCAGCCAGAGGTTGCCCTCTGCAGGGATGTTCAGAAAACCCAGACCAGCGGCAATCTGCATCACACCCAGGCCCAGGGAGGTCGCCACACCAAAGAGAGTTCCTACCAGAGCGACGATATCAATAACGTCGCCCCATTTACCCTTGACTCGATCCCCCAGCAGTGGTTTCAGCGAGTAACGGATAGATAGGGGTAGCTTCAGACGGTGCGTAGCGTAGGCAATAGCCAAACCAACGATCACATAGATCGCCCAGGGGTGCAGACCCCAGTGTAGGTAAGACTGACTCATTGCTTCTTGAGCAACCTGCTCAGGAGTTCCATCGACCCCGGGGCGCGGGGAAACGAAGTGCATCAGCGGTTCAGTTGCACCGTAGAAAACTAGACCAATACCCATACCTGCTGCGAAGAGGAACGCGAACCAGGTTCGGAACGAGTAGGCGGGTTTGTCGTCATCGCTACCGAGCTTGATATCGCCCATGCGGGAAAAACCCAGGTAGAGCGCAAAGACTACAAAGAAGGCAACGATGGCAACGTAGTACCAGCCAAAATATGAGATGACGTCTGACTGCAGAGCGTCAAAAATACCTTTTGCTTTTTGGGGAAAAGCCAAGGTGAGGCCAATAAAAATAGCCATGATAATAGCAGCTGGCCAGAAAACGCGGGGTGCAAGTGTACCCTCGCGCATATTTTCTTCTGCCTGTGCGTCAATATCGCCGTGGCGAATATCAGGGGCATCGCCCGGCGGAGCCGCATGTGAATGTGCCATAGAAAATACCTTATGAATCTAGTTACGTACCAATAAAATGTGATGTGTTGTTGGGCGTAATTCCGCCCAAGAATGACATTAGCCTTATCTAACGTAACGAAATTGACGGCGTATTACCAGATTGAAGTAATTAAGCTGAGAGAAATCACAAGAGAGTCTTGGGTTCTTTATTTAGGGGGAACCGGCAACCAGGGGCAGCTGGAGGCAAGCTGGCTGGGTCTGGCGTGAATCGCCTTTGCGAGCGCTAGCGAGACAGGCGAGAGGGATCGCTTGCCGAGGCTGCCCCTGGTGGTAGGAGTAACCCGGAGAATAAACCTGCCTGTCATCTTGTGCTAGAGCTGGCATCGTTGGCACACGAGTGGGAAAATTGAGCCATGACTAAAAATATTGTTGATCCCACGACCACATCCGCTTGGGCTGAGTTGAATGAGCACAGCAAGAATCTCAAGCCTGATCTACGCGGTTGGTTTGCAGAAGATTCTAAGCGTGCAGAACGCTTCACATTCGAGGCTGCAGATTTGCTCGTTGACCTCTCGAAGAACATCATCAACACCGAAATTCTCGAATCGCTGAAGAAACTTGCAGCCGAGGTTAAGCTCGATGAACGCCGTGCGGCGATGTTCTCCGGTGAACATATCAACGTGACCGAAGATCGCGCTGTACTGCATACTGCGCTACGCCGTCCCTCTGATATTTCCCCAGAACTTCAGGTAGATGGTCAGAACGTTGATGCCGATGTGCAAGAAGTACTCGGTCGTATGTACGATTTCGCCGACCGCGTGCGCTCCGGCGAGTGGACCGGTATCACCGGCAAGAAGATTGAAACCGTAGTGAATATCGGTATTGGTGGCTCAGACTTGGGCCCGGTCATGGTCTACGAGGCTCTCAAGCCTTACGCGCAGGACGGCCTAGAAGCACGTTTTATCTCTAATATCGACCCCACCGACGCCGCAGAGACCGTAGCTGATTTGGACCCCGAAACCACGCTCTTCATTGTGGCTTCAAAGACCTTCGGAACGCTAGAGACTCTCACCAACGCCCGAGTGTGCCGTCAGTGGCTTCTCGATTCCCTCCGCGAGAACGGTGCGCTCGAGGGTAAAGAAGAAAACGACGCTGTAGCGTCCCACTTTATTGCCGTTTCCACCGCACTCGATAAGGTCAAGGACTTCGGCATCGACCCCGAGAACGCTTTTGGTTTCTGGAACTGGGTAGGCGGTCGCTACTCCGTCGACTCAGCCATCGGTACTTCTCTGGCGATTGTGCTGGGTCCCGACGTCTTTGAAGAATTCCTCGCTGGCTTTCACGCCATGGACGAGCACTTCCGCACCGCATCTCTTGAAGAAAATGTTCCAGCGCTCATGGGTCTGCTGAATATTTGGAACGTCAACTTCCTCGGCGCTGAAACGCACGCGGTACTCCCCTATGACCAGTACCTGCACCGCTTCCCTGCCTACCTGCAGCAGCTCACCATGGAATCCAACGGCAAGGGAGTCACCGCCGAAGGTAAACCGGTTATCTACAACACCGGTGAAGTTTTCTGGGGAGAACCCGGCACCAACGGTCAGCATGCCTTCTACCAGCTCATCCACCAGGGAACTCGCATCATCCCTGCCGACTTCATTGCGTTCGCCAACCCGGTACACGCCACCAAAGACGGCGACCAGGACGTTCACGAGCTTTTCCTTGCAAACTTCTTTGCCCAGACGAAAGCACTAGCCTTTGGCAAAACCGCAGATGAGGTTCGCGCCGAAGGCACCGATGAAGCAATCGTTCCCGCCCGCGTCTTTACGGGCAACCGCCCGACGACGTCCATCATGGCGTCCAAGCTCACGCCTTCCGTGCTGGGGCAGCTCATTGCACTCTACGAACACATCACCTTCGTACAGGGCGTTGTGTGGGGTATCGACTCCTTCGACCAGTGGGGCGTGGAACTCGGCAAGCAGCTCGCTCAACAGCTAGCACCTGCTGTAGCGGGAAACCGTGAAGTTCTCGCTGAACAAGATTCTTCCACTCAGAACCTCATCGGTTTCTACCTCAATCAACGTAAGTAGAAGTCTTCACGGTATACGCCTGGCGCCCCGTCACAGCCTCGGCTGTGACGGGGCTGCCCGCGGCAGTATTGTAAAAGGCGTGGCTTAGATAAGCGACCGGTCATCGATGCCGGTCACTTTTCGTATCTACAACTTCAGCCTCAAAACTTACGGACGGTTAAAGTCTTGCGGGCCGTCGTAGCTCAACCCGTTATGCGATGCCGGCATCATGCACATCACCAAGGGCACTATGCCTATCCCGATGAAATTTAATAGCCACAGAGCGCCAGGGAAGCCGGCGTCCTGCAACCTACGCCAGCCCAGGGAAAGCGTCATCAGAGTGAAGGTAATTCCCAGCGCAAAAACCAAAAAGGCGTAGACCAAGAAATAAATCAGGACAAAACTAGCGAAAGCAGAACCTGGTTGTGAGCCCATATTAAAAACAATCGCTATCCAACCGATATAACCCGCGATAAGAGGCAGGATGCACACCGCTACCCACAGTCCCCAGGGCTTCCAAAATTCGCTCCGGGAGGCTCGTCCGCTGAAATGCCACAGGTACCTTTTGTTGTTGCGCATAGCTTGTTTGAAGGACACCGACGGACGCGGCTGCGGAACATACGAGTAAGGCGTCGGTGGCGGAAAGTGGTTCTGAGTCATGGTTTACCTTTCAGAAATTTCTAGGATGGCAAGAGTAATAATTTGCTTCGCTTCTTCTACCGAAATAGTAGGTATTGCTGTGCCTTCTACTCCCCCGGCGTCCACATGGGCAACGAGTTGATTTTGTGGTTCTGTTTCAAATTCCAAGGCAGGAACATGGATAAACCCGGCTGGAATAGTTGTGCCGGCAACCGCGTGCATCAGCGAATAAAAAACATGGTTGCACACATAGGTTCCTGCGGTGTAACTCAGCTCTGCAGGCAGATTCAGTGCCTGAGCTTTTTCAACGACGGCGCGCGTGGGCAACGTGGAAAAATAGGCGGCAGGTGCTTCTGCCACGATGGGAGAATCTTTGCGCTGAATGCCCTCAGTATCTGCGATTCGCGCATCATCCAGGTTTATGGCTACACGCTCTAAACTGACTTTATTCCGCCCCACCGCTACACCCAAGGCAATGACTGCATCAGGTGTTTCGGCGACTATGGTTTTATTCAACCGTCGTGCCGACTCACCAAAGACAACGGGTAACTCTTGAAGAATAACTTCCACTGCCCACTCGGGATGCTCCTCACAGTGAGCGTGCACCGCATGAGCCAACCGATCAGTAGGATTCACCGGCACACCCTCAAAAGCGCCAAAGTAGGTGAGCAAAACACGCATGGATTGAGGTACTTTCTGAGTCACTGCGAACTTTCCTTCCTTTAGGTAAAGTTACCCCTATGTCTCCAACTGAACAGCCCCATCACTCAAACCGCCTCTATACCTATGATGCTCCTACTCAGGACGATTTAGGAGCTGTATCGGTGGATGGTTTCGATGAGGATGAGGACATCCAATCAGAGAACAAGCCCCGTGTTCCTGCGCAAGAAGATGCCAATCTTTTTCAGGGTATCTATCGGTATTTTCACCTGTATCTAAATTCGCGGGCTTATTCCAGCACCTCAGAACTGGTGTGGGGCATGAGCTACGCTGTGGTCTCTACCGTACTAATGTTCACTTTGATGGTGTGGATGGCGTCGGTAGTGCATACCGGCGGGGATGCGGTGTCCTCATTATTCCGAGTTCTCTACATGCTGGTGATTGTAGTAGCGCCCGTATGGCTAATTGTGCACATTACCCCCACCATCAACCTCATCAAGAGATTCCAGAACTATCGCAAACACCGCGACCCCGCCGGCATCTAGTCCCCTCTATTCGTCCTTGCCAGACTGATGTTCCGGCAAAAATTCAGGAACCGGCTGAATGATGGGCAGCATGGACGTTGCCACCTGTTCCTCCGGCTTCTGATACCGCCCCTGGGGGTGGGGATTACCCAGCAAACGTGGAGCCTCAAATTCTTCACCCATCACATGCTTTTTCAAAAATGCCAGCACCGTCTGGTACCAAATCTTTGAGTTACCCGGTCCCAGAATCCAGTGACCTTCGTCGGGGAAATAAAGAAACTTGCGACGACGTCCCCGTTGCGGTTAGCGGTGAGGTCGGTGATGCGTGTAGCCCCGATGAGCTGGTCCAAGTAAGTGTTTTCTATCATGGCACTAGAGTACAGAGCCGCCTCAAAACACGCGTGCCCGGCTCATATGGTGAGCCGGGCACAAATGTTCAATTTTGGATTTAACCTGTTTATTCAAAGGTATATTGCCGGCTCGGGGCAGCGGTCGGCAAACTGGCTGGGTCTGGCGTGAATCGTCCTTCTGAGCGCCAGCGAAGCGGGCGAGAGGGATTGTTTGCCGATGCTGCTCCGGGCGGCACTTAAATTCCCTGTGAATAAACCCTTATGCTGTTGGGTTGAGAATCAGCGTGTTGTTCCAGGGGTCGTTCACGCGCAGTGCGTTGCCGTCGAATTCGCTCTTGATGCCGTGGAATTTGAGGCGGTCAGCTGCCTGGGCGATGGATTCCTGGCCGGGGAGCTGCAGATTGACGATGCCTAGACCCAGGGTCTTGTCGCGGGGTCCTGCACCGCGAGAGTTCCAGATGTTCATTGCCATGTGGTGGTGGTAGCCACCTGCGGAAACGAACAGAGCCTGATTACCCATGCCCAAGGTGCGGTCAAAGCCCAGTGCTTTGACGTAGAAGTCCTGAGCGACGGCGGTATCGCCCACCTGTAGGTGAACGTGACCGATAGTGCCGGTTAGCCCCAGTGGATCGGTGGAAGTAGCAGCCTTCACGATTTCTTCTTCGGTGAGGTTTTCACGGATGAACTGGATGGGGTCAATGTAGAGGGTGTCCATGCGAACTTCACCATTTGACCATGTCCATTCATCGCGGGGGCGGTCCCAGTAGAGTTCCACGCCGTTGCCCTCGGGGTCTGCGAAGTAGAATGCCTGGCTCACCAGGTGCTCGCCGGCGCCGGTGTACAGCTCCTGGTACTTGTTGAGCGTGCTCACCAATGACTTCGAAAGCTCTGCTTTGGTGGGGAACAGAACTGCGGTGTGGAACAGACCGGCGTCGGTGCGCGAGGGGTGGCGCAGTTCGGGGTCATGTTCGAGAAACAAGATGACTCGCTCAACGGGGTTGCCCTGTTCATCGTGATCTTCAAGCCCGAGCATCACTTCGCCGTTGGATGAGTTGATTTCATAGAGACCAACTCCCTTGGTGTAGAAGTCGTAGACGGCGTTCATGTCTTTGACACGCAGACGCACGGCGCCCATGGTGGTCAGAGCGGGGAGCTTGTTTTCTGTCGGGGTAGATTCTTGGTTGATACCAAACATTGATATACTTTCCACGTAAAGTTTCTTCTTGATTGATTACTTTACGCTTCAAGTATTATTTTGACAAGAGATTCATCAAGCCTTCCACTGAATCCACTACTTTGAGCTTCTCCATATACACGGGATTCACAAAACCTGCATCCTGCATCGAAGAAATCATGGCAAGTAGCGGATCCCAGAACCCATCAACGTTGAGTAATATAACGGGCTTACGGTGAATCTGCAGATAGTTCCACGTCCACACCTCAAAGAATTCTTCCAAGGTTCCCGGACCACCAGGCAGAGCAACGAAAGCATCGGCAAGGCTCGCCATACGGGCTTTACGCTCATGCATGTCACTGACAATTTCCAGGTTAGAAATACCAGTATGCGCTTTCTCTTTTTCCACCATAAAACGGGGAATAATGCCATAGACCGTGCCGCCACCTTCGTGCGCGCCGTTGGCGAGCTCACCCATGAGACCCGTGCGTCCACCGCCGTAAACCAGTGCAATATTGTTTTCCGCCAGCGCACCGCCTAGCTCACGCGCAACCTGAGAAAATCGAGGGTCATTGCCCTGCGATGACCCCAAGAACACAGCTAAAGATTTCTGGGGCTGACTATTTTTTGCCGCGGGTTCCTCAATTTGTAACGGCATTTTCTCTAGCTTGCGAAAAACGCACTCAGTATTGAGAGGAGCCTGATTGTGGTGGTCGCCGGTTTCAGGGTGAACCCACAGTACCTCTTCGATTTCGGCGGCAGGGCTCAGGTCGCGGAGCATCTCAAAAGATCCCATGTCGGCGGGCTGCCATTCAAAAACGTGAGCACGCACCTCAAAACCTGCCTCGTTCAGGGCAGGAGCAACATAGGTGCCCATGTATTCGATATCGTCTTTGGTGAGTTTGAGGTTCAGTTCTTCATATACTTCTCGAAGTGCGGTAGCTGCGGCACCCTCTCCCTCTTCGGGTTTTCCCCCGGGAAGCATAAAACCGGTTGTTCCGCGCTTTCGCACGGTAAGTACTTCTCCCGATTCGTTCCGAAAGACGACGGCAGAGACACATATAAAAGAAGCCATGGGGTTAACTATATGCCCCCTTGTTTAGCTTTACCCCTTCGGGCGGTTACCCAAAGAGGCTTCAGCGATGTGTTTTTGCAGATACTTCTGCAGGACGAGCGCGTGGTTATGTTCGGTATCTTTGGCGGCAAAAAGGAGCGTGAGGTTTAGGGGCTTGTCAGCCTTGAGTTTGTCGATGTAATCCTGTGCCTCGTCGCTCTGTTCGAGTTCTTGCTCGTAGCGCTCTGCGAATTCTTCAAATTTATCGGGGTCGTGGTTGAAGTCTTTGCGAGCGTCAGTCGAAGGAGCTAGATCTTTCGCCCAGTCGTCGATTTCGGCGTCTTCTTTCTTGATTCCGCGGGGCCAGATGCGATCCACGAGAATGCGCGTACCGTCGCCCTGTGCCTTATCTTCAAAGATGCGTTTGATGTGAATCTTCATGATTTCTCCTCAGTTTTGCCGGCTTGGTGTCTTTACCAGCCTCTCACGAGCGCAAAAACTGCGCCAGATCCCCTCTCACAAACCGTCATAAAACAAAAGATAAGGTTCATTCCACGCTAAGTATTCTGTGGTGACAGGCACAGGAGGGTATTCTAGATGAGAACATAGACGCCTATTTTGGGAGAGTTTCTCAATGTCAAAGATTATTTACACCCACACCGATGAAGCACCTTTGCTCGCCACTTATTCCTTCAAGCCCATTGTTGAAGCGTTTGCAGCAAGCGCCGGTATTGAGGTAGAAACCCGCGACATTTCCCTGGCAGGTCGTATTCTTGCCCAGTTCCCTGATTATTTGAAAGAAGATCAGAAGGTTGCTGATGCCCTGGCAGAGCTGGGCGAATTGGCTAAGACTCCTGAGGCAAACATCATCAAGCTTCCCAACATTTCGGCATCGGTTCCCCAGCTCAAAGCTGCTGTAGCGGAGCTGCAGGCTGCCGGTTATGCGATTCCTGATTACCCCGAGGAAATCAAGGACGACAAAGATAAGGATGTGCGCGCACGCTACGACCGTGTGAAGGGTTCGGCTGTGAACCCCGTTCTGCGTGAGGGTAACTCTGACCGCCGCGCACCTCTTTCGGTAAAGAACTTTGCTCGCAAGAACCCCCACTCCATGGGTGCTTGGTCAGCCGATTCCAAGACTTCTGTTGCCACCATGGGCAAGGCTGATTTCCGCGATAACGAGAAGTCAGTGGTGATGGAGTCAGACGATACTCTGAAGATTCAGCACATTGCCGCTAATGGCGACGTCACTGTTCTGAAGGAGTCGCTACCCGTTCTTGCCGGCGAAATCGTCGATGGCACTTTCATGAACGTTGAAGCACTCGATGAATTCCTCAAGAACGAAATTGCTCTTGCCAAGGAAACCGGAGTGCTCTTCTCCGTGCACCTGAAGGCAACCATGATGAAGGTATCTGACCCCATCATCTTCGGTCACGTAGTTCGCGCGTTCTTCCCTTCCCTCTTCTCTAAGTACGGCGAGCAGCTTGAAGCCGCAGGCCTGAACGGCAACAATGGCCTGGGCGTAATTCTCTCCGGCATTGATTCCCTGCCCGCTGACATTCAGGACGGCGTACGCGCAGAAATCGAAAAGGGCTTTGCAGAAGGCCCCGCTCTTGCCATGGTGAACTCTGATAAGGGCATCACCAACCTGCACGTTCCCTCCGACGTCATTGTGGATGCTTCCATGCCTGCAATGATTCGCTCCTCCGGTCACATGTGGAATAAGGACGGCGAGGAGCAGGACACCCTAGCGGTTCTCCCCGATTCTTCTTACGCTGGCATCTACCAGGCAGTAATTGATGACTGCAAGAAGAACGGCGCATTCGATCCCACCACCATGGGCACCGTACCTAACGTTGGCTTGATGGCGCAGAAGGCTGAAGAATACGGCTCACACGATAAGACCTTTGAGATTGCAACCGAGGGTAAGGTGCAGGTTGTAAACTCCGCTGGCGATGTTCTCATTGAACACGACGTTCAGGCTGGCGACATCTGGCGCGCATGCCAGACCAAGGACATCCCTGTTCAGGACTGGGTCAAGCTCGCTGTGACTCGCGCCCGCGCGTCTGAAACTCCCGCCGTTTTCTGGTTGGATGAGTCCCGCGCTCACGACCGAAACCTGATTGAAAAGGTCAATAAGTACCTACCCGAGCACGACACCGAAGGTTTGGATATCCGTATCCTCTCCCCCATCGAGGCAACTAAGTTCTCGATTGAGCGCATCCGCAAGGGCGAGGACACCATCTCGGTAACCGGTAACGTGTTGCGTGACTACAACACTGACCTCTTCCCCATTTTGGAACTGGGTACCTCTGCAAAGATGCTCTCGATTGTTCCTTTGATTAACGGCGGTGGTCTGTTCGAGACCGGCGCGGGTGGTTCTGCGCCTAAGCACGTTCAGCAGCTTGTGGAAGAGAACCACTTGCGCTGGGATTCGCTCGGTGAATTCTTGGCTCTGGCCGCTTCATTCGAGCACCAGGCTAAGACCACTGGCAATGAGGCGGCTCAGGTTCTAGCTGATACTTTGGACGCCGCAACCGGTACTTTCTTAAACGAGAACAAGTCTCCTTCACGCAAGGTGGGCGAGATCGACAACCGCGGTTCGCACTTCTACTTGGCTAAGTACTGGGCTGAGGAATTGGCTAACCAGAAGGATAACGCTGAGCTTGCTGAAAATTTCGCACCCATTGCCAAGGCTCTGGCTGAGAACGAGGATGCAATCAACGCCGAACTGCTTGGCGTGCAGGGTTCAGCGGTTGAGCTGGGCGGCTACTACAAGCCCTCCGACGAGAAGGCAGACGCAGCGATGCGCCCGTCGGCAAAGCTGAATGAGATTGTGGCTGGGTTGAAATAAAGCAATAAATGAGTAAGTAAAAATTGAAATTAGAAGCGCAGGAATATAAGCCTGCGCTTCTCTTATCTTGAGAGCTAGAATCATGGATTTAGAAAAAGAACTTATTAATCTTGGAATAAAAGAACAGGTCTTGCAAGGATTAAAAAAAAGAAAATATCATATTTTTCTTGGAGCTGGAGCCAGTGCAGATTCAGTAAATAATTTAGATAAGAATATACCTGTCATTTCCCAATTTACCAAGAATTTAGTAAAAGATTTCTATCTGGAGGATTTTTATTTAAAAGCAGATTTAAATGGTTTATTCGAAGAATGCCGTCTCCGGAACCATAAAGATGAGAGTTTTTTCTATGATTACCTGAGAGATACATTTCGCTGCAGGAATGTTGCGAAGTGGTATGAAAAATTTGTACAATTTCGATGGAAACAGATTTGGACTTTAAATGTCGATAATGTACTTCACAAAGCCTATAATGAGCATAAGGAAAAATCAGCATTCCTAACGACAAATTTTTATAATTGGGATCAGAATTCAATTCCAGAAAACTCTGATGATTTGTCAATAGTTCATTTGCATGGACAAATAAGCCACCCTGATAAGATGATATTTACGCCTACTAATTATCAATCTTTGGTGGAAAATAAAAATACTTGGCACAGTATTTTTGAAGGTATATACGAGGAATCACCTTTTATAATCATTGGAACTCGTCTATCTAATGAATTTGATATTGCAAGAACAATCAACAAATCTAAATCTTTAAGCAATGAACATCCTACCCTATATATCAATAGAACTATTGAAGATTGGCAAAAACCTGATTTTAAGAGAAAAAATATTCATTGTATAGAAATGGAAGCGAAAGATTTTTTTGAGCAACTGTATGCACTTGCGGAAAAGAACAACGCTATTGGATTAATGGAATCAACCAAAGATATCGAACTCAAAATAAAGGATAAATGGCAAAAATTAAGTAGTAGAGACGATAAGTGAGGCTTATTCAAAAGTCCTCCCAGCCGCATAAAACACCAACCCCCGAACCACCGCAAACACCCGCAAA